>NZ_JACKZU010000060.1:0-27708 GCF_014222165.1 Nostoc sp. 2RC | reverse complement strand
GTGTGGGAGGAGACGGAGGTGTGGGAGGATGGTGAAAAAATCTTTCCCCCCACACTCCCCACACTCCCCACACTCCCCAGTTACCAATCCCTAGCTCTAATTTCAACCAAAAAGTTATAATTTTTATAGATTCACCACAAAAGGAACAATGGCTAAATCTGATATTCATCCCAAGTGGTATCCAGATGCTAAAGTCTACTGTAACGGTCAAGTTGTGATGACCGTTGGCTCTACCAAGCCAGAATTACACGTAGATGTTTGGTCTGGAAATCACCCATTTTACACTGGTACTCAGAAGATTATCGACACCGAGGGTAGAGTTGAGCGGTTCCTCCGCAAATACGGTATGTCCAGCGAACAAAGCACCGGCACCAAAAAGAAAAAGTAGCGGGTTGGCTCTGCTGTTAACGACGACCCTGCATTTTTCGGGGTCGATTGTCATTTATATGCTCGAGCCAATTTGTTATTTTTTTAAGGAGCGATCGCACTCGTCATGGCTGAATCATACTTACTGGACAAACTAAAATCCGTTGAACAAACCTTTAATGAATTAACCCGTCGTCTTGGCGACCCCGATACCGCTAGCAACCCTGATGAGTATCAACAAATTGCTAAGTCTCGTTCTTCTTTGGAAGAGGTAGTTAATACCTATGAAATTTGGAAAACAGCCCAAGAAGACTTGATCGGAGCGCGTCAAGTACTTAAAGAATCTGCTAGTGACCCAGAACTGCAAGAAATGGCAGCACTGGAAGTAGATGAACTTGAGGAAAAAATAGAATATTTAGAGACTCGTTTGAAAGTTTTATTGCTGCCTCGCGACCCCAATGATGAAAAGAATATCATGTTGGAAATTCGCGCTGGTACGGGTGGCGATGAGGCCAGTATTTGGGCTGGGGATCTGATGCGGATGTACACTCGCTACGCCCAAACTCAAGGTTGGAAAGTTTCTCTGGTGAGTGAATCTCTGGGAGAAATGGGCGGTTGGAAAGAAGTGATTCTGGAAATTAAAGGTGACGACGTTTACAGTCAGCTAAAGTTTGAAGCTGGAGTGCATCGCGTACAGCGGGTGCCGCTTACAGAAGCAGGCGGACGGGTTCACACTTCCACTGCTACGGTGGCAATTATGCCAGAGGTCGATGATGTGGAAATCCACATTGACCCGAAGGATATTGAAATGACCACGGCTCGTTCTGGTGGTGCTGGTGGACAAAACGTCAACAAGGTGGAAACAGCCGTTGACTTGATGCACAAACCAACGGGAATTCGGATTTTCTGTACTGAAGAACGCAGCCAGTTGCAAAACAAAGAACGAGCGATGCAAATTCTCCGGGCGAAGTTGTATGAAATGAAGTTACGCGAACAACAAGAAGCTGTAACTTCCATGCGGCGATCGCAAGTTGGAACGGGATCGCGATCGGAAAAAATTCGCACTTACAATTATAAAGACAACCGCGTTACCGACCACCGTTTAGGTCAAAACTATTCTCTTAATCCAGTCTTGGAAGGCGATTTGGAGACTATTATCCAATCTTGCATCTCCCAAGACCAACAGGAACGTCTAGCTGAATTAGCAACTGCTAGCGTTAATTAATTTTTATTAGTAAAAAGTCTGATAAACCGCTTGCTGAATTGTTAATTTTAACACCTGTAAGCGGTTTTCTAATGCAGCGCGGAGTGCATCTTCTATTTCAGTAGGATAACTATAATAGGCAAATTCGTGTTTCATAACGTAATTTATCTTTGCCCATTCCTTAAGAGCTTGACAGGTATAAATTAAGCTTTCTACTTCTTTTTGCCAACGTCCAAAAATCCGATAGCTAAAAAAGCTACTACACACGTTACCTGCTGCATCCCAGTAAGAAATACACACCTGATGCTTTAGACAATGGATTTTCTTGATTTGTTTAATCTGATAGCCTTTAATTTTCAGAGCTTGTTCGGCTTCACGGTTTGAAATTTGCCACTGTTCTGGTTTAATTTTATTAGTCGCAATAAAATTTCGACCTTTACGGCGATATTTTTTTATTTGGCGTGGCTTAGAAAACATGATGCACCTTTGTGTGACTGGCAACAATGCCGAATGAGGTAGCAGCGTCTACGATCTATAATAAAAACGAACGTTGCTTAATTACAATGTTCATTTAAATTACCATTAACAATGAAACTTGTCAATAGTAAACTAAAATTTTAGACTTTATCACTAAACTAATAAAAGCAGTTGACTAGCTACACAAGCAGTGAACATCGAAAGCAGAGAAAAACTAATTGAAATTATCAAACTAGCTCGCGGTTCCATGAGCCAGCGAGCTTTTGGCAAGCTTTTGGGAGTTTCTGCTACTGCTGTTCAATTGTGGGAAAAAGGTGTAAATGTTCCAGATACTGAATATTTGGCAAAAATCGCAGCGAGAGCGGGTTATACACTCCAGGAGTTACTTAGTTGCTTGGATGGCAAGCCAATACAAGAAACTTCGGATTTGAGTTTGATTCTCAGACAAATACAGCACATGCCTCTTAGCCAAGTGGCTCAAATCGTTCAAGCTGCGGCTGATAGGTTTGCTGCTGTGGCTGAAGCTTCAGGTGATGAAGCTTCAGCCAGTTGAATAGTTGTTCACAATAGAATTTAAATCATTCAATTAGCTCGTGGTTTGTTGCTGTCAAGATTCATTTATATAGATATGAACAAACCTTGTTTACATAACGAAGACTTTTATGGCTGGACGCAGCAGCAGGCGAAAGCGCTAGAGCAGAGGCTAGTTATGGAACTAGACTGGGAACACCTGCAAGAGGAAATTCAAGCGTTGGGAAGACAGGAGTATCGGCAACTCGTGAGTCGTTTGAGTGTATTACTCGGTCATCTTTTGAAGTGGGAATATCAACCCGAACAACGTTCTCGCAGTTGGTTTTTAACAATTCGAGAACAGCGTCGTGCCATCCACAGGCATTTGCGACAGAACCCCAGCTTGAAGTCTCGAATAGAAGAAGCCTTGTTAGATGGCTTTGAAGCAGGAGTCGATTTAGCGCTACGAGAAACTAACTTACCATTACGAACTTTTCCAGAGTATTGCCCCTATTTATTTGATGATGCGATCGCAGACACTTTCCTGTGCGATACTCGTCAAGACTGGGAAGGATAATTCCTACCATTTTTGTTAGTTAATGAAATTTCTTCAAAGACTGAAGCAATTCATCAATACTGCACACAACAAATGGAATCAAAACAGTAGGGAATCACCATACTGTACAACAAATTTTTGGATCATCCAACCAGCCGGCTTTATAAACTCCACGAACAGTTAGATAAATTATAGGACTCCTATTTGATTGGGTGAAAATAATCGCGTACACCCATATTTATCTAAAACCCTGTTGCCTATTGCCTGACTACACAAATAATTTTAGATATCAAACCGGATTCCTATACTCATGTAAGTTTATGGTTGGAATTCTAGCGACCATATTTTAGAGAAACTTTTAGAATTGAATTTAGACTTAGCTGAGAAACAAAAACAGGAGAATCTGTTATTCTCCTTTGACTAGCAGTCTGAAATATAGCATTCTTAAATTAGGAAAAGTTAGAACCCCGACTGATTTGAGAAGTCGGGGTTCTAGACACAGCGAGTTTTTACAAAAAGTTACCAAATAACTATCAGAGCAAATCTAACCACTGGCAAGTAATAAAAAATGGTTTTAAAATGGTGAAATCTTAAATGATTTTAAGGGTGTATCTATGTCGCTACGCAATGAACCTTTAGACTGGCAAGTTGAAACGAACAATGCTTATATACCAATATACCATCAAGGCAATTTAGTTGGATTTTTTAAACAAGAATATGCAAGCGAAATAATTAGTTTTTTGAATGATGAAGAAGTTTTTAAAAAAGCACTTAAACTAGCTTGTACTGACTTAATAAAAAAAATGGGTGGGGACACCAATAAAGTAAATTATCTAATTCACAAATATGTAAAAAGTAGCGAACGTCCCAAATACGGAACTAGAGCGATCGCTCTTTTACTTCGCGATCGGCAAAAAGAACTAGACTTGAGTAACCAAGAGTTTGCTAAATTTTGTGATACTTTTAAAGTATCTCCTACTGAACTGAATAATATTTATGCTGGAGAAGCATTTGATGATAGTCTGTTGGCACCACTTTCGCGAATATTAGGAATTGCAAAAGAGCGGTTGCTAGAAGTGCGAGACGGTTTAGAAAAAGAAAGTAATGTATGAAAAGCAAATGATAATTAGCAAGTGGTAAAAAATCATGAAAACAGACAGTATTTTTTACCGCCTCTTTCAAGAATTTCCTAGTATTTTCTTCGAGCTTATCGGAAATTCGCCCGAAGAAGCTAGCCTTTATCAATTTTCATCAATTGAAATCAAACAAACAGCCTTCAGGATTGATAGTGTATTTTTACCCACACAAGGCACTGAAAACCAGATTTATTTTATCGAAGTGCAGTTTCAAGCTGATACAGAAATTTATTCACGGCTATTTGCCGAAATATGTTTGTACCTCCGCCAAAATAAACCGCAAAATAACTGGAATACTGTGATTTTATACCCTAACAGAAGTATCGATACAGGTGATATTAAACATTATCGTGAGTTCTTCACAAGTCAGCGAGTTAGACGAATTTATTTAGATGAATTAGGTGAAACTGCATCGCTTCCAATTGGTATTGGAACTGTTAAATTAGTAATGGCAACTGAAGATATAGCAATTCTAGAAGCAAGGCAGTTGATAGACAGAACCAAATCAGAGATAGATTCACCATTAAAACAGCAGCAATTATTACAATTTATAGAAACTATTTTGGCTTACAAGTTTCCGACAATGAGTAGAGAGGATATGGAGAAAATGTTTGGCTTAAGCGAGTTAAAACAAACCAGATTTTATCAGGAAGCCTTTCAGGAAGGTATTCAACAAGGCATTGAACAAGGCATTGAACAAGGCATTGAACAAGGTAAACTACAAGCAGTACGACCCATGTTGGCGGCAGGTTTGAGCGTAGAATACATAGCACAAGCCTTGGATTTAAGTGTTGAAGAAGTTACAAAAATAGCAAAAAATCAGTCTTAAGAGGGATGCGGTAATTTTAATGCGTCACAGAGAGCAAATTTGATTTGCAGTTTTGCAAGTTTCCTGGAACAAATTTATAGTTAATTTTTGTTAATATTGGAAGCGGTATTAGTACTTCGTCCTCAATCACCCACTCCCTACCTGAGAGAAACTTAATGCTGCGACTCGAACATATTAGTAAAATTTATCCTACAGGCGAAGTTCTCAAAGATATCAACTGGGAAGTTAAACCAGGCGATCGCATTGGCTTAGTCGGTGTCAACGGTGCTGGAAAATCCACCCAACTCAAAATTATTACTGGGGAAATTGAACCGAGTTCAGGGGAAATCATTCGTCCTGCCAGTTTACACATAGCATACCTCAACCAAGAGTTTGAAGTAGATCCGACGCGCACTGTTAGAGAAGAATTTTGGACGGTTTTTAAAGAAGCGAACCAAGTACAGTTATCTCTGGCGCAGGTACAATGTGAGATGGAAGCGGCTAGTCCAGAGGAACTGGAACGGCTAATCAACAAATTAGATCGTTTACAACGCCAATTTGAAGCTTTAGATGGCTATGGCTTAGACGCACGCATTGGGAAAATCTTACCAGAAATGGGATTTGGGGTAGAAGATAGCGATCGCCTTGTGAGTGCTTTTAGTGGCGGCTGGCAAATGCGGATGAGTTTGGGTAAAATCCTGCTGCAAAAACCCGACTTGTTACTCCTGGACGAACCAACTAACCATCTGGATTTAGAAACCATTGAGTGGCTAGAAAATTACCTCAAGGGACTAATTACGCCGATGGTGATAGTTTCCCATGACCGTGAATTTCTTGACCGACTCTGCACCCAAATTGTGGAAACTGAACGCGGTGTTTCTACTACTTACCTCGGCAATTACTCTGCATATTTACAACAGAAAGCTGAAAATCAATCTGCACAACTGAGTGCTTACGAACGTCAACAGAAAGAATTAGAAAAACAACAAGTTTTTGTCGATCGATTTCGTGCCAGTGCTACCCGCAGTACCCAGGCAAAAAGCCGGGAAAAGCAACTGGAAAAAATTGAACGCATCGAAGCACCAGTAGCTGGAGTGAGAACTCTGCACTTCCGTTTTCCTCCCGCACCACGCAGTGGACGTGAAGTGGTAAACATCAAAGATTTTACTCATATCTATGATGATAAGATTTTGTTTTTGGGAGCGAATCTCTTAATTGAAAGAGGCGATCGCATTGCTTTTCTTGGCCCCAACGGTGCTGGAAAATCTACACTCTTGCGCCTCATCATGGGGATGGAAATACCCACAGAAGGTACTGTTCAATTGGGCGATCATAATGTTATTCCCGGTTACTTTGAGCAAAATCAAGCCGAAGCTTTAGACTTGAAGAAAACTGTCATGGAAACAATCCATGATGAAGTTCCCGATTGGAAAAATGAAGATGTCCGGACGCTTTTAGGACGATTTTTATTTACTGGTGACACAGTATTTAAGGCAGTCGGCGCATTAAGTGGAGGAGAAAAAGCTCGTTTAGCATTAGCAAAAATGCTTTTACGTCCTGCCAACTTATTAATCTTGGATGAGCCTACAAATCACTTAGATATTCCAGCAAAAGAAATGCTGGAAGAATCCCTGCAAAATTATGACGGTACGGCAATTGTTGTATCTCATGACCGCTACTTTATCTCTCAGGTAGCCAACAAAATTGTCGAGATTCGTGATGGTGAATTCCACGTTTATTTAGGAGATTATCATTACTATCTGCAAAAAATTGCTGAAGAAAAAGAACAAGCAAGGTTAGCTGCAATAGAAGCCGAAAAAGCTGCAAAAAAAGCTGCCAAAGCAGCCAAAGCTGCCACAAAAAGAAAATAATAAAGTGGACAATCGCTTACTAGTAAAACTCAACGCTAAGCATTTGTCAGTTTTTTATTTTAGTTAATGGGAGTTCCACGAAAAAAATAAACTATTCTGGTTAACGCGCTGACTGTTGACGCTTGACAATCAACGGTCAACAGTCACCAAGTAGCAATGGAATATTTTTTTACTTGGAAGTCCCTTACATTTTAAAAATACAGTTAATAACTGGTGACTTGCTGGCTTAAAATTGCGATTCAACTAACACAGCTAAATATTGCGTTCTCTATCAAAACTTTCATTGGTCATCAATAACACTCAGTCATAATTGACCACTAAAAAATGGTAACCTCACGTGTTGATATGCAACTAAAATGTGTGACAGGGTACTAAATAATCATTGATTATTCAAGATCAAAAACACGATAGAAAAATTACTAATATTTAAAAAATGTCTCAAAAAGCTGCAAGTCCTTCATAAAAGAAGTTAATAAGCAGAAATTCACTTGCGGCAGCGATTAGCAATGGTATCATTCGGGTATTACAAAAAGTAAAGGGCAATTTTACTATGACCAAAGCACCTGTTGCTCCTGTGGTGCTAGTCATTTTAGACGGATGGGGCTACTGCGAGCAGACGCGAGGAAACGCTATTGTTGCTGCTAAAACTCCGATTGTGGACAGTTTATGGGCAGCTTACCCGCATACCCTCATCCACACATCAGGAAAAGCCGTAGGGTTGCCAGATGGTCAAATGGGCAACTCAGAAGTTGGCCATTTGAACATTGGTGCTGGGCGAGTGGTACCACAAGAACTGGTACGTATCTCTGATGCGGTGGAAGATGGTTCCATTACCTCAAACCCAGCACTTGTCAAAATTTGCCAGGAAGTTCGCTCTCGCAATGGCAAGCTGCATCTAGTAGGGCTTTGTTCTGAGGGAGGGGTACATTCCCATATCACCCATCTGTTTGGACTACTTGACTTAGCTAAAGAGCAGCGAATTTCAGAAGTTTGTATCCACGCGATTACTGATGGTCGTGACACCGCGCCAACCGACGGTATAAAAGCCATCAGCCAACTACAAAATTACATAGACCGCATAGGCATCGGGCGCATAGTCACCCTCAGCGGTCGCTACTACGCGATGGATCGCGATCGCCGTTGGGATCGAGTCAAACGTGCCTACGATGTCATGACACAAAATACAGTGACTGACAACCGTAAGGCTGTGGAAATCTTGCAAGCATCTTACGGTGAAGGGGTAAAAGATGAATTTGTCAATCCCGTTAGAATTGCTCCTGGTGCAGTAGAAGCAGGGGATGGGGTAATATTTTTCAACTTCCGCCCCGACCGCGCTAGACAACTGACTCAAGCCTTTGTCAGTCCTGAATTTAACGGTTTTGAAAGAAAGCAAATCACACAGATCTCATTTGTGACCTTTACCCAATACGACCCAGACTTACCCTTAGCTGTGGCTTTTGAGCCGCAGAATCTCAATAATATTCTGGGACAAGTAATAGCCAATCACAATCTCAAGCAATTACGCACCGCCGAAACCGAAAAATACGCCCACGTCACGTATTTCTTTAATGGCGGTTTGGAAGAACCTTTTCCTGGTGAAGACCGGGAATTAGTCAGTAGCCCAATGGTAGCAACTTACGACCATGCCCCAGCAATGTCAGCAACAGCAGTTACAGACGTAGCGATCGCTGCCATTGAAAAGGGTTTATATTCTTTGGTTGTGATTAATTATGCCAATCCAGATATGGTAGGGCATACTGGTCAGATTGAAGCCACCATTACAGCCATTGAAACAGTCGATCGCTGTTTGGGACGATTACTAGAGAGCGTTATCAAAGCTGGCGGTACGACAATTATTACTGCCGATCATGGCAACGCTGAGTATATGCTAGATGAAGAGGGTAATCCCTGGACAGCTCACACAACTAATCCAGTTCCCTTTATCCTCGTGGAAGGAGAAAAAGTCAAAATCCCTGGTTATGGTACAAATGTCGAACTGCGAAGCGATGGCAAGCTAGCCGACATTGCCCCTACCATTCTAGAGATTTTACAGCTGCCTCAACCACCAGAAATGACAGGGCGATCGCTGCTGAAAACCGCAGAATACGAGCTGCAACGAACTCGCACCCCCGTGCAAGTGGGCTTGTAAAATAGTTAAGAGTGGAGAGTTAATAATTAAGAGTTAGGAGTGGAGAGTTAACAGTGAGGAGTTAATAATTAAGAGTTAATAGTGAAGAGCGATCGATTAAAATTTTCCTAACTCCTAACTTCTAACTCATAACTCCTAACTTCTCACCCCTAACTCCTAACTCCTAACTCCTAACTCCTCTTTTTTAAAACTTGTTATAAACGAGATTTCTACCATGACAGTTACTAATATCGTGCAAGGCATTTGGGCATTTTCCGCCGTTGGTCTAATTGTTTTAGTTTTGCTACACAGCCCCAAAGGTGATGGTATTGGAGCCATTGGTGGACAAGCTCAGCTATTTAGCAGCACCAAAAGTGCAGAAAACACCTTGAACCGAGTCACTTGGGCGTTGACAATCATTTTTCTTGGTTTAACAGTAGTTTTAAGTGCTGGTTGGCTGCCTAAATAAAAAAGATGAGGAGATGTAGCTTTAGCTTACCGCAGGGTGGAAGATGAGGGAGTAAGTGAGGGGGAAATGAGGAACAAAAGGCAATATCCAATACCGAAAACCCCCAAAAAATTAATTAGACAACTATTAGCAGCTCTTGGCTTAAGTATTAGCACTGGGCTGCTAATTATTTTTAGTAACTTGGGGTATGGGGGAGCCACTGCGGTCTTGGGGTCTCCCCAAGTAGAGCAAGTGGCGTCATGGGGCATGGGGGAGCCACTGCGGTCTTGGGGTCTCCCCAAGTGGAGCAAGTGGCGTCATGGGGCATTAGTTATTGTTTCTCCCTCATCTCCCACCCTGTGGGTTCCCGCTAGCGTCTCCCAAAGAGAAGTTAAAGCTACATCTCCCTCACCCTCCCTTCCCCCAAAACCTCATCCATTGCCATCCACACTCGCGCAGTGGCAAGATAACACTAACAGTGGCGACTACTTTTCCCAAGTGACAACAACTCAAGTTGGTTATTTAGTTTGGTCGCAATTTCCTATTAAAGTTTACGTAGAAACACCAAAGGCCGTTAGCGAAAAACAAGCTCAAGCATGGGTCAGCAGTGTCTTACAGGCTGTGCAAGAATGGAGTGCTTATTTGCCTTTGACAGTAGTGCAACAGCCAGAAGTCGCAGATATTAGCATTTTCAGAAAAGCGCCGCCTCTACAAATTTCTCCAGGTAGTAATATACCCCGTGCGCGATCGGCACAAACTACTTACGAGTTATATACCAATAACAAAGTTTTATTTCACCGCTTCAATATCTTACTCAGTCCGAGTCAAACAGGTGATTATATCCAAGCAGCAGCTCGTCACGAACTCGGACACGCTTTGGGAATTTGGGGTCATAGTCCCCTACAAACTGATGCTTTATACTTTTCCCAAGTTCGGAATCCTGCGTCTATTTCTCTTCGGGATGTGAATACTTTGAAGCTAGTTTATCAACAGCCGACAACTTTGGGATGGCCTTTAGTGGATAATTCAAATAGTAGGAGAAATCCCATGACTAACTTAAATGTACAACTACCCGAATCTTTATATAAACAAATTGAAGCTTTAGCAGCAAGAGAAAATATTTCTATTGAACAACTTACAACTATTGCCTTATCTGCACAAGTTTCCGCATGGATGACCA
This sequence comes from Nostoc sp. 2RC, assembly GCF_014222165.1. Lineage (NCBI taxonomy): Bacteria > Bacillati > Cyanobacteriota > Cyanophyceae > Nostocales > Nostocaceae > Nostoc > Nostoc sp. 2RC. Next base: position 17,024 of record NZ_JACKZU010000060.1, on the reverse strand, counting down.
AAGACTATTTGGAAGAAAAAGCCAAAACTGGTAGTTGGGAAAAATTTCAGCAAGTTTTGAATAAAGTGCCCAACGTAGAACCAGAAGAATATGATAAACTGTAACAACTTAATTAGCGCAAAAAATAAAAATTTCAGATTAAGTCAACCAGTTTTTATCCAAAATTTGCTCTAAGGTATAAGGACATATTTCGTTAACTGTAGATGGCCTTGTAAAACTGGTAAGAGAATTCTTAGATCAGGTATCTGTATTCAGAATAAGTCACAAATCATTGCATGACTAGAATACTAGCCAATGCTGCCTAACATTGCTGCCCGATCGCACTCATTACCATTTTAGAATTTACACAGTGCGATCGCACTTTTTCCCTTTCCCTAAGCTCTACGACTAAGTGGTAAAGGTCGCTGTGTTAACACTTCTTCATAAAGTTTTTCTAACATAGTAATATTCTTACTGAGGGTATAGCGGTCTAATACGCGCTGTCTAGCTTTGTGCCCCAGTAAAGTTGTTAACTCTGGATGGTCTTGTAACACAGGTAAAAGAGTTCGCAATTGCGATCGCACAGTTTTCGTATTAACGACTATACCCGCTCCCTTTTCCAATACTTCTCCATCTGCACCAACATCTGTTGCCAAACAAGCCATCCCGCATGACATTGCTTCTAACAAAGATAAAGATAATCCTTCTACTAATGAAGGCAAAATAAATACATCCCCGCCGCGCAAAATTTCGATGCGCCGATTTTCATCTGCAACAAATCCTAACCAGATAATTCCGTATTCCCAACCATAAAATGGCTCTAAAGAAGACTTCAAAGGCCCATCACCAACAATTAACAGCTTGCTGTTAGCCTCCATTGATGACTGCTTCCAAGCTCTCAGTAGAGCTTCGACGTTTTTCTCTGGTGCTATTCGACCTTGATAAACAAACAAGCGTTCGGCTTGGAATTCTGCTTTGATTTGAGAATAACCTGGAGAATATTTGATGGTATCGACACCGTTAGGAATTATGGCAATATTTTCTTCCCTGACACCCATACGTGCCAATAATTCCCGCTGAATTTGGGAAAATACAATCACGCGATCGTAATTAACCAAAAAAGGTGCGTAGAGTTGATAAGCCAAAAGTTGCGTTCCTGATATCAGTTTTGCTCCTTTTCCAGCAAATGGTGTGTGAAAAGTAGCAACCAAAGGTAACTTCAGTTCTTCACAGATTTCCGGTAGAACAAAGTCTAGAGGAGATAAGGTTAAAGAAGCATGTACAACATCTGGCTTAATTTTCCGCAGCGAGTCGGTTAAAACTTTAGTCGCTTTAAAAGTGGGGATTGTGTAAACCTGGGATTTGTAAATAAAAGGTAGGGGAACCTCTTGGAGATTTGGCCAATTATCAGGCTCTGATTCTTCTTGAGCAAAGTGGAGAAAACTAACTTGATGCCCCTTGTCTAGCAAGGCGTTTGTAATTTCTCGACTGTAGGTAACATTACCGCAAAAGGGCGATTTTTTTCCAATCCAGGCTATACGCATTCTTTATTTGGCTGTAAGAAAAGCGGGTTTAATGTATTAATTTTGCGTCCTTGGTGGTCTTTATCGTTGTATACTTGCTAGCCTCATTTTTAATGCCAAAAATTAGTTCAAAAAGCTAATATTTTAGCTAATTAAACTCGTAAGTTTATGGCTTTATCGATTTTACTAATAAGTTGCCAATTTTATACATTTAAACAACTTATTTTGCTTAATATCAGATTGATATCTGGCAAGTATGCGATAAATTTTTACTGGTCTTAGTTTAACACGAACACACAATTTTTAAGTAAATAACTAGTTATTTCAAGGTAATGAATAATAGCTGCTGTTGATAACTACTGATGTGAGTTATACCAGGTTAATATTACTCCTGAAAAAACAATGGCAGCTAATCCCAAAAAAACTGCCTGTAAACCTACAAAAGTTTCTGCTACACCAGCTAATGCCAAAGGTAAAGATAGAGCAATGTTAATTACATTGTTCTGTAAACCAAAAACTTTACCACGCATTTCTGGAGGTGTTTCTGTCTGAATTGCAGTTTGCATGGGAATACCCACTAGGGCACCAAAGATACCTAACAAGGTAATCAGTAACAAAACTATCCATAAATGTGTTGTAAACACAGAAATACCAATCAACGATGCTGCCATACCAAAACAACCGCACAGGCTAAGTTGTGTATAGGAAAAGCGTTGACCAAACTGACCGAGAATTGTTGCTCCAGCGGCAATACCAACACCACCTGCTGCAAGTAAAAAGCCGAATTGGGAGGCTTTCATGTTGGGGATTATTTCTGCCAACCGAACAGCTAAAACAGTTAAAGCTGCGAAGACAGAAAATAGGATAATTAGCTGGAGTAAGGCATTACGGATGCGATGATTTGCTTGCAGGTAGGATAGGCCATCTCGCAAGTCAGAGAATACATGAGGGAATTCAGTTTCGGGTGCGTGAGGTTTTTCGTTAGTTTTCAGCAGGAACAAAATGATTCCAGCGATCGCATAACTGCCACCTACCAGAATTTCTTTTCCCAAACCATTACTACCACTAAACTGCAACCAAAGTCCATCGGCGATCGCTAACAAAGGTTCCCCCACCGCAAACCCAACAATTACTGATGCCATCATCGTTGTTGTATAAAGCGAATTCGCAGACAGTAAATGCTGTTCTTCTACCACTAAAGGAATTGCTGCTTGTTCTGCTGGTGCAAAAAACTGGGTCAGCGTAGAAACCAAAAAAGTCACACCCAGAATAATTAAAAAACCCACTGGTAAAACTCCTATGGGTTTCCAATCATGAGTCAACCACAACAGAAAGGGAATCGACAAAACCAGGATACCGCGCCAAACATTTGTTGCCACCAGCACAGCCTTTTTCGACCAGCGGTCTACAAACACGCCAGCCACAGAACCAAACAAGACCGCTGGAATAGTAAAAGCCATCATTAAGGCTGACACCCATCCACTAATACTCTGATTACCAGCTTGAAACTCAGTATTAATCAAGGCAATCATCAGCACCAAATAAACTTTGTCTGCTAGTTGGCAGAAAACTTGACCGCCCCAAAGTGCCAGGAAATTAAAGTTTTTTAATACTGGGACAAATCCGTGCTGTTTTACATTTTCTGAAGCAGCTGCATCTATTTTTGAGGGTTCTGTTTCTGGAATAGTGGTTAACGGCAAATTTTTACTATTGTGTCGATCTAACCCATTACCGCTATCATTATTTTTATCAGCCTGACCATTAGTTAATTGGTCTTGGTTTGATGCTGATGATTGACTTGGAACATTAATTTTTGATGTTTCCTCTGTCCAACTTTGATGGCTATGAGAAAAGTCTTTTGGGGACATTTCTTGCCCGTTGATTTGATTAAGTTTAGACTTAGAAACAGCACTCAGGCGATCGGTTACGGTATGGTCTGATGCCCTATTATGTGTTTTAATCAGGTTCGGTGATAAAGGTAGGATTTTTGTATCCAAATCAGACGATTGCATCATGGTTGGCAGCAAAATAAGAGTCGATCAAGTTAGCAGAGCGAATAGGGCGACCTAATTGATACTGAGTATACTGGCGTAAAATCTGCTCAACAGATAACCAGTTTCTATCGCTAGCACCATCAATGTGCAAGATCTCCGGTTGTGATAGATGTTGAAGCAGAGCTATTTCCATTGCACCAGGACGACTAGAAATCATAGGTATTTCTTGCCGATGGACAACAACTGTTTGGGCGTTGGATATGGTTGATGGGGTATGGGGCATTGGATATTGCTTATTATTCTCCCTCATTTCCCTTTCCCGTTCTGTTCGCAAACTTTCCCAAGTTTCTAAACAAACCGTTCCACCCGCAGGAGTGCTAAATCCCACCTGCCAGTTGGGGTCTGTAAAGTCTGGAGTTAAGGGTCGCCCAGACAAACAACAAATTTGGACTTGTGGCGTTAGTCCTGCTAAAGCTAAAAGGTGAAACACCCCATGAGCTAAATGAGCTAAAACACCAGATGTATTTCCACTAGGCAACACCTCCAATCGATGGAGATGTTCGTTGAATAATTCATAAAGCTCTTCTTGGGGTTGTTCGCTCAAAGCTTGACACAATACTATTTCTGCTAAATACTGACTAGCAGCTAATTTTCCCAAATCTTTCGCTAGACCTGGATAGGTTTTTAACGTCTGTGCTTGAGTGATTTTATCAAGCGATCGCCCTTTGGCAATTAATAGTTCATTAACAACGAACATACCGCTCCTACCGCCCAAGCTAGAGTTGTGCTTGCGTGCCCCTGGAGCTACTGCTCGAACTAGACCGAATTCTGGTGTCAAAATTGTCACTATTTTATCCGATTCTCCAAGGGCCTGGGTTTTAAGATTAATTCCGGTTGCTTTGTAGGTTCTACTCATTAATCATTAGTCATTGGTCATCAGTCATTGGTTATTAGTAAATAAATATCAGACGAAAAACAAATGACAGAGGAAAAAGATAAAGGACAAATGACTATTTACCCTTTTCCAGGTTATCGCGCTGGCGGATCAAATCGATACCGCGAGATGTCCCCAATCGAGTAGCACCCGCTACGATTAAGTCTAGAGCTTGATTGATAGTACGGATACCACCTGAAGCTTTAATTCCTACCCTTTCTTTTGCCAATTCCTTCAAAAATCCCACGTCTTGGACTGTTGCACCACCATTCCAACCAGTATTGGTTTTTAAGAAACTTGCTCCCGCATCCATAGAAATTTCAGCGGCTATTTTTTTCTCCGCATCTGTCAAAAGGTTAGTTTCCAAAATTACCTTCACAGTTTTTCCAGTCTCCTCGCAAATTTCGGCAATTTCTCGATGCACTTGTTCTGTTTTGCCAGCTTTCAACCAGCCCAAGTTAATTACTACATCCAACTCAGTAGCCCCACTTTCCACCGCTTCTTGAGCCTCATACAATTTGACTGCTGAAGTCGTCGCACCAGTGGGAAAACCAATCACTGTACAGACTTTCGGGTTCTTACCGTGGAGGAGTTCAACTGCTTGCTTGACATATGCAGGGTACAGGCAAACGGTGGCAAAATTGAATCTGTATGCTTCTTCACACCATTGCTCAACTTGCTCTGGAGTAGCCGTTGGCGTTAACAGGGCGTGTTCAATAAATGGCGCAATATCAATGTCCGGATAGTCTGCTGCCATCGTGTCTTCTTGCCAGTGATTGATTATTAAAGTTTATAAAAAATAAAAACATTTTTTATATATATATTAAACCACATTTATTACGAGTTTATCCTGAAAATAAGCTGCTGACTGAATCTGTGATGTCAGTTGTGCAGATGTCTCATAATTACTGTAAGTATTTAAGTTGACATTAAGTGCCAGTAAGGTGAGAAATATCAACTGTATTTGTCACATTACTTACTAAGAAATTAATTATAGTTTGAGCTAATGCTTTCGATGCCAAATATGGTACACCGTTACCAATAGTTTTAAACATATTTGTCAGTGACATATTCTCTGGAAACACAAAATTTGCGGGCAAAGATTGGATGGCTAAAGCTTCTGCTACAGAAATTCTTCTAACTTTGTAAGGATGTAAGTGTACTTCATTATTACCGTAGCAAGCTGTTGGAGAATAGCGCCATCTGTGAAGACGCTTGAAAGATTTCTTAGAATCATCTCCTTCATCAACAACAGCAAATTTGGCGATACCTGCTCTTGGTTGAAAGTAATGTTCAGCATTAGGATGCTTGATAACATTATTTTTCTGAAACCAGTATTCCACTGTTAATTCCTGAGGAATATTATCAGGACAAGGCATCAGAGAATTTTCTTGGAATAAGTTGCATTTAGGCCAAGGGTAAGCAAAGATATTTTTTTGGTCGTCTAACATGTAATTTTTCCAAGGGAAAAAATCTTGATTTACTAATTCTTGTGTCCTAAATTGCCTTCCCATATCCAGGAGAAAATTATTTTTGAATCCAACCAAAATAATTCTTTCCCTATTTTGGGGTACACCATATTCAAGAGAATTAATTAAGCGCTCTGTTAATATATATCCTGCTTGCTGTAATCGTTGCTTCAAAGATTCAAAAAATAAACGATGTTTTTTTGTTTTCCATAAACCTTTAACATTCTCAAATAAAAAGAAATCTGGAAGATTTTGACAAATTAATTCGATATAACAAGCTGAAAGCTTGCCATTATCTCCCAAGTATCCTCTGTTTTTTCCCCCAATGGAAAAATCAGGACAGGGAGGGCCGCCAATAAAGCCAACAATATCGTTGAACTTGCGGCAGTCTTTGACTAACTTGCAAATGCCTTCCCCTTGTGAATCTTGCGTAAATTTACTTACGTCTCCTGCTTCGCCATGATGATAACCGTATTCTGGCAACCCTAGATTGAGAACCTGCCGTGAATAGCGATACGCTGCCATGAATGGTGAAAAAATTTCATTCACATAAACAATGTTAAAACCACTGATTTCAAAACCTAAATCCAGGAAGCCTGAACCAGCAAAAAAAGAAAAAATACAAGGGCGATCGCTCATTCAATCACTATTATTATGAAATATTGATATTAATATTTTAAATTTTAGGGTTTTTACTTACGTACCAGCTAAAATTAAACACTAAAATTTTCTACTAAATAGTAAAAATTATTCAAATATCATCTCAGAGCGAAATATAAAAGTTTACCCAATCTTTAAGGAAAATCCCTCACATCAAAACACTCTGAAGCCACAATTAAATATGGAAGTTTGCAAGCTTCCAAAGATATTTAAGACAAGTTTTGTCACTAAATAAAAAGCCGGGGTACTTCAGACTAAATTTCTATGCGAATTTTAATTTACTCATACAACTATCATCCAGAACCAATTGGGATTGCCCCACTAATGACTGAATTAGCAGAGGGACTAGTAAAGCGGGGACACCAAGTACGCGTAGTTACCGCCATGCCTAACTATCCTGAACGGCAAATTTATGAGGAATATCGAGGCAAATGGTATCTCACAGAATTCAAAAATGGTGTTGAAATTCAACGTAGTTATGTTTGGATTCGTCCACAACCGAATTTGCTAGATCGAGTCTTGCTAGATGCTAGTTTTGCTGTCAGTAGTTTTATACCCGCCCTCATAGGTTGGCGTCCAGATGTTATTGTCTCAACTTCACCATCTCTACCAAGTTGTGTGCCAGTTGCTCTTTTAGGATGGTTACGTGCTTGCCCTGTAGTTTTAAATCTACAAGATATATTACCAGAGGCAGCTGTTCACGTGGGTTTGCTTAAAAATAAATTGCTCATCCAGTTGTTTACTTTATTAGAAAAATTTGCCTACCACAGTGCCACTAAAATTAGCGTCATCGCCGATGGATTTGTGGAAAATTTGCGTTCTAAAGGCGTACAAGCTGAGAAAATTGTGCAAATTCCTAACTGGGTTGATGTGAATTTTATCCGTCCCTTGCCTCAAGAAAATAACGCTTTCCGTACAGCACATAACCTCAATGATCAATTCGTAGTACTTTATTCAGGTAATATTGCCCTCACCCAAGGCCTAGAAAGCGTTGTCAAAGCTGCTTCCATATTGCGCCACATTCCAGATATTACCTTTGTCATTGTTGGGGAAGCAAAAGGTTTACAGCGACTGCAACAGGAATGTTTAGACTGTGGTGCAGACAATGTTTTACTACTGCCATTTCAACCCCGCAAAAATTTGCCAGAAATGTTGGCAGCTGCGGATGTTGGTTTAGTGGTGCAAAAGAAAAATGTTATATCCTTCAATATGCCGTCAAAAATTCAGGTGCTACTAGCTAGCGGACGGGCTTTAGTTGCCTCTGTCCCTGATAATGGCACCGCAGCTAGGGCTATTCGGCAAAGTGGTGGTGGAGTCGTCGTTCCTCCAGAAGATCCCCAAGCTTTAGCTATGGCAATTTTTGACTTGTATCAAAACCCCGAAAAAGTGAAAACTCTGGGTTATAAAAGTCGCCAATATGCCGTGGAGCAGTATGCTTTTGAGCAAGCTTTAAATCAGTATGAGTCTTTATGTTACTCATTAATTGCAAATCGTAGAACAATTCACTCGACAATAGTTACCAAACAAGAAGTGTAATCTACGACAGTGGAGTTACGTTGTATACAACAGAATTCAGAAGTAAAACAGCCTTTGCACATCTTTTGATGTTGACTGTTGACAGTTAACTGTCAACAGTCAACGAACTTAACAGGCAATAAATTATACAAAAAATTATAAAAAGATTTCTGACCACTCCTTAATCGCTTTTTCCAGCCAGCCTCCATAGACACCTGTTTTTTTGTTAGTATTCAAAAAAACCCATTGACACATTTTCAGATCGATTGTTTGTTACTTGTTAAGTAAATGTAAACAATTGTTTCAAAAGGAAAAAGCACCTGAGGTTTAATGACTGATTACTTCCAAGGAAATTTCCCATTACAATCTGTCCCACTAACAAAGAGTGTGCTGAAAAACCCCACCCAAATAGAAGAAGCGAGCGCAAAATTGGCTGCGATAATTGCTGAGGCCGCATCAGATCGCAAAGCTGGTGATATTTTATTGCTCAGAGTAGCAGACGTATCTTATCTAGCAGATTACTTTGTGATGATGACTGGTTATTCTAGGGTACAGGTAAGGGCCATAGCTCAAGCAATTGAAGAAAAAGTCGAAACACAGTTGCAGCGACGCCCCTTAAGGACAGAAGGAAAAGCCGAGGGGAGTTGGGTACTACAAGACTACGGTGAAGCGATCGTTCACATCATGATGCCCAAGGAACGGGAATTTTATAATTTAGAAGCGTTCTGGAGTCATGCAGAACGTATTTCCTTTCCAGAATCTGATGAGGGTGGGGTAAGGCAAAATGATTAGGTCTTCAGTTTCAAACTGCCCAGTTCCCGCAGACCAACAACCGCTTAATGAGTACGAACAGTTAAAAACTTCCTGGCTGTTTCGTGATAGCACTTTAGATTGGCGGGACTATATCACGAAAATAATCTGGATTTGGGGTTTATCTTGGTTAGTTGCTGGCCCTGTAGCAGCAGCAAGTTTTCCTCCACAAAAATACATAGCCCATTTTATTCTCTGTGGTGCAGGAGGGGCAAGCATTGGGGTACTGCTGGCGGTGGTAAGGTTGTATTTAGGCTGGTTTTACGTGTGCGATCGCCTCTGCTCTGCCACAGTATTCTATGAAGAGTCGGGCTGGTACGACGGTCAAACCTGGACAAAACCACAAGAAATCCTCAATCGCGATCGCTTAATCGTGGCATACGAAATTAAACCTATCCTACGGCGGTTGCAATTTACCTTTGCTGGCTTGGCGGGAATGTTCGTTATTGGTACTATAGTTTGGCATTTGTTGTAAACCGTGATTGGGCATTGGCCATTGGGCATGGGGCATAGGGTATTGACCAATGACTAAGCGCAAAGTCTGAGCGGAGGTTTCCGACCATCAGAACTTTGTAAGAATGACTAATGACCAATGACTAATAATAAAAAAGTGATAAAAATAAACCCATGACAATGGGAAAACGAACTCAAGCCACAGCACTGGAAGTCCGGTTGCTGCGTGAAGGTATCATTGAATCCAAGCACATAGTCCAGGCCGTTGTATGCGACGAACGCGGACGGGTTTTAACCGTGGCCGGAAATTCTGAAACTGCTGCATTTATTCGTTCAGCACTCAAACCATTTCAGGCACTCGCAGTCACCACTACAGGTACGCTGGAACGCTATGACCTTAGCGATCGCGATTTAGCGATTATCACCAGTTCCCATAAAGGAACAATAGAACAAGTTAGACAGGTATTTAACATCCTTTGGCGAGCCGATCTTGACCCCACTGTACTCCAGTGTCCTATTCCAGAAGGTAAACGCAGTCCTCTGGAATACAATTGCTCTGGGAAACATGCGGGGATGCTAGCTGTTTGTCAGCAACGCCATTGGCCTCTAAATAACTACTTGGAACGCAAGCACCCAATACAGCAGTTAATTTTGGGTAAAGTAGCAGAATTGCTACGAATGCCCGCAGAGGAATTTATCAGCGCCCATGATGACTGTGGTGCGCCTACTTATTTGATGCAACTCGGTCAAATGGCCTCTTTATACGCCCTATTAGCCTCTAGTAGCAACTTGGATATGGAGCGCATTGTCCGGGCTATGACTCATCACCCAGCTATGGTAGCAGGGGATGGAGAATTCGATACGGAACTGATGCGTTTGACTCCAGGGGAACTGGTGAGCAAATCTGGTGCTGAAGGAGTGCAGTGCATTGGTAGACTCGGTGAAGGCATGGGATTAGCAATTAAAGTTATGGATGGGGCAAAACGCGCAAAACACGCCGTTGCCATTCACTTACTCCAACAAATGGGTTGGATTAGTCCCAGCGCCGCCGAAAGTCTTAGTGAAAAGTTTGTCACCTTAGGAAAATACAAGCGTTTAGAAGTAATTGGAGAATTATCGTTTTTGTAGTTGCCAAACTCTTGACTTTAAGTTAGACTAGAAAAGTCAAGAGCGACGCGGGATAGAGCAGCCTGGTAGCTCGTCGGGCTCAACTGGCAAAGTTAACTAGACGCTTATTAGTTAGGTTTGCTTTGGGCGGCACATAAAGAAACTTATGTGTGTTTATCTGTCAAAGTCGGGGAAGCCAATAGCGCGGTAATCCCGAACCAAGCTCCGGAAACGGAGAAGGTGTAGAGACTGGAAGGCAGACACCCTAACGATAACGCCGAGGGTGAAGGGACAGTCCAGACCACAAACCAGTTTATCTGGGCAACGAAAGTTGTAGTTGGTAAGCATAACCCGAAGGTCAGTGGTTCAAATCCACTTCCCGCCACCAAATTGAAGATAAAATAAAACCCTGTTTTCTAAAAAGATTACAGGGTTTTGTTTTATCCTAATTGTCAGCTACTTCATCTTCATCTGACTAATGGATACAAAGCTTAGAGGAGATATAGCAGAACAAGCTGCTGTTCTTCATGCTCTAAAGCGTGGTTGGGGAGTTTTAAAACCTTTTGGTGATAGATTGCCTTACGATCTGGCATTTGATGTAGAGGGAACTCCCATAAAAATCCAAGTCAAATACGCGTGGTTAGATGGGCCTTCTGGCAATTACGTTGTAGATAATCGCTGCACCAAAACAAATCGGCGGCTGATGGTTCGAGAACAATATCAACTATCAGACTTTGATTTTGCCCTGGTGTATATAGAAAAACTTGACCTATTCTATATTTTTCCTGTAGATGTGTTCATAAGTTATGGAAGTGAAGTACACCTTGTTGAGGCTGAAAAACGACAGCGTAAGCCTCGTTCCATACAATATCGCGAGGCTTGGGAATTAATCTCGCAAGCATCTGTAAGTAAAGAAAGTTGTGTTCCATCGCCTGTTGAACTCAAAGAAGCAGGATTTTAATTTATTCTGGAAGAAATAGCCATCCAAAAAGCGCGGAGAGTCATGGTTGTGAAGTTGCAGCGACCAATTTTAGTGGGAGGATTGGGACTGTCCTTTTCTCTGTGGATGTTACAAAGTTGGCATCATTCAATAATGCAGGTGGGTGAGTTTGGTTTATTGAGTGCCTTAGCTGTTGGTGGTGGTTTGTGGTTATTCCAACAAAATCGCCCAAAACATGGTTTAGAACAGCTAGATAGTATGCTTGTAGATCGGGCGACTGTGGAAAGCGCCATCGTCAAAGCTGAAGCTGTGATTAACCAACTGGCACAAGAAGCAGAAAACCATAGGGCATTAGAGACGCTGAGAGAACAAGTTGCCCAATTGTGGTGGGAATTAGACAGGCAAGAAATTAAAGTTGCTGTGACTGGTGGTAAATCTGTCGGGAAAAGCACTTTAATTCAAGTCTTAGCAAAAAATCTACAGACAGAAAATCTTTCTCTACAACAGACAGCACCTTTGTTTAGAGAAGCAGGTGAAAATTCAGATGCAGCCGTTTTAGCACAAGTGACAAAATCTGATTTTGTGCTGTTCTTGACAAACGGTGATTTGACAGATACAGAATTTCAAACTTTACAGCAGCTAAAAGCAGCAAATCAGCCTGCAATGCTGGTTTTCAACAAACAAGACCAGTATTTAGCCGATGAACGTAGTAGCATCTTATTGTCATTGCAACAGCGGATGCAGGGAAATGTAGTTGCAACTGCGGCCTCTCCCATCCCCGTGAAAGTCCGAAAGCATGAGGCTGATGGTTCTGTGCAAGAGTGGATGGAACAACCAGCACCAGATATCCAGCAATTAACCCAGCAGTTCGGTGAAATTTTGGCACAGCAAAAACAACGACTGGTTTGGCTAACTACCATCAGAAAAGCCGGGTTATTGAAAGCTGAGGCGAAAAATTCCCTCAATGGAATTAGATGCGATCGCGCCACCCCAATCATTGAACAATATCAATGGATAGCTGCGGCTGCTGCCTTTGCTAACCCAGTACCAGCCCTTGATATTCTGGCCACTGCGGCCATTAATGCTCAGATGGTAATGGATTTGGGTAAGATTTATCAGCAGAAATTTTCCCTAGAACAGGCGCAAACTGTAGCTGGAACAATGGGAAGCCTGATGCTAAAACTCGGTTTAATTGAACTTTCTACCAAGGCTATTGGTACTGTTCTCAAAAGTAATGCTGTTACCTTTGTTGCTGGCGGCTTGGTGCAGGGGGTAAGTGCAGCTTATCTCACTAGAGTTGCAGGATTGAGTTTAGTTGAATATTTGCAACAGCAAGAAATAGCGGTGGATTCTGGTACTAATTTGAACTTGGAGAAATTGCGAGAAACTTTGCAAAAAGTGTTTGGACAAAATCAACAAATAAGCTTTTTGCAGGGATTTGTGAAGCAAGGGGTGAAGCGTTTGTTGCCAGAAGTGCAGCAAGTTGAAACAGTTGGTGTTCAGAACGTGGTGGGATAATCTCAGGCAGAGGATGAGTTAATTTGAGATTTTGGATTTCTGAAACTCTTATTTGTCTGCGTCCTTTGCGGTTTGGTTTATCTGTGAGTCCTGACACTAATTTTTTTACGAACCACAGAGGCGCTGAGGGCACAGAGAGAAGAGAGAAAGAGAAGGAAAAGATGCTTAACTGAACTGTGTTGAATCTAAAATCTCACATAAGTAAACTTAAAAATTTACCCAAGCTCAACAAAATGAGCTTGGGTGTATTTAATAATTATCGCGATCGCGAGTTAGCAAAAAATTGTAAATAAGGGTAGTTAGCTAAACAGCACCACTGTTTCTATTAAACAGAATCGCTATAGTTTTGAAAATTAGCTTTAAATCGTACACCAAACTCCAATTTTTTTGATACTGCAAATCTAGGCGAATTACATCTTCAAAACTACGGACTGTAGACCGTCCATTTACTTGCCATTCGCCAGTCATGCCGGGTTTGACATCTAAACGTTGCCACTCTGGTACTTCGTAGCGTTCTACTTCGTCCGGCGTGGGTGGTCTGGTACCGACTAAACTCATTTCTCCTTTCAAGACGTTCCAAAATTGAGGTAGTTCATCAAGACTAGTCCGTCGTAAAAAACGTCCCACCTTGGTAATTCTGGGGTCATTTTCGTTCTTGAAAAATGCACCTTGCACTTGGTTTTTAACTTGAGATTTTTTTGCTTCCGCGTCTACACACATAGAGCGGAATTTCCAAATTTTAAATTGTTTTCCCATCCAACCGCAGCGGGTTTGACTAAAGAAAATGGGGCCTGGATCGTTAATTTGAATAGCGATCGCAATGGGAATAAACAAAACTCCTGTAATTAATAACCCAACAATTGACCCTACAATATCTAAGAACCGCTTCATCCAAGATGTCACAGAAGCATGAGTCTTAGGTAACTGCTCTACTTGACGAGAAGTTGTCTTGCGATGATCTATTAAGTCTTGTTGTTTTATTGGCGACTCATTTTCTACAGGCTCTAGGGGAAAAACTTGATCCAATCCTGTAAGCTTTAAAACAGCCATCACCTGAGGCGTTACATTCCGCAAGCTGAATGCAATACCTTGAGCTTGGGCATATTTAAAATTACTGACCAAGGCACCTAAACCACTACTATCCATAAAAGTAGTTTGGCGAAAGTCAATGATAATTTGCTTGAAATATGAATTGGATTGGATTAAGCCTTGGCAGGTTTGCTTAAATCCTAAAGCCTCCAGCACGCTCAACCGTGTGGGAACCTGTACTATAACCGTGTCGTTTAGGGAATGGACTGGAAAATCGACCTCTGTCGGTTGGCTAGTCATGAAGCTGTGCACTTTCGTTGCCATGTATGATGTAATCTGCCAAACATTATTTTGTCCTTGGAGAATTACTTAACCGTAATCAGGACTAATTACTATTTGCTCTTTCTCACATTGGGAATCGCCAACGACGATTCACAATAGAACAAGAAGCTAAAAAATATTCTTGTTGTTGTACTGACGCAATGCGATCGCGTTGCTTGGATGAAATGATTGCTCAAAATACGGTTACACCTACCGCACGCCTGGTTGAGGTCTTCTCTGCCATTCAAGGGGAAGGACTGAATGTAGGGACACGTCAGATTTTTATTCGCTTTGCTTTGTGTGATTTGCGCTGTCACTTTTGTGATAGTGCCCACACTTGGAATGCACCTGTTAGTTGCCGGATAGAGCGATCGCCTGGATTGCGCGACTTTGAAATTTACTCTAATCCTGTCCCATTACCCATATTAATCGAATGGGTGGAAAGGCAAAATCTACCTTCCTTACACGATAGCATTAGCTTAACTGGGGGCGAACCACTTCTTCATGCTCCATTTTTAACTCAGTTTCTACCCAAAGTGCGAGACATAACTGGCCTACCTATATATTTAGAAACAGGCGGACACCGTCCAGAACAACTAGCCATGATTCTCCCCTACTTAGACTCTGTAGGAATGGATTTTAAATTGCCCAGTGTGAGCGGCGAAAGTCATTGGCAAGAACATGCTAAATTTCTCCAATTATGTCACGACTCATATTTAAATGTTTTTGTCAAGATAATTGTGTCTCAAAACACAGATGCCGCAGAATTGCGACGTTCAGCTTTGCTGGTGGCAGATGTGAGTCCAGATATACCAGTATTTTTACAACCTGTTACGCCTTTACCGGAATCCGAACAATTTTCTGCAATACCTGTACTTGCCCCTACGCCCGATGGGGTTTTGATGTGGCAAGCTTTGATGAAACAGTATCTTAAGCAAGTGCGGGTAATACCCCAGACACATAAAATGCTCAATCAAATGTAAAAGTTGTTGCCAAATTCAACTATTACTCAAGATTTCGTAAAAGTAAAAATAAATTTATATGAAATTTTGTTGGCTAAATAAATATATTAATTTTTATTAAGCTTTTGATTAAACAATAAAGCTGTTAGCTATCAAAAATCACCTTGCTTGAAGCCAAAAGATTTTGATTTTTAGGGGTGGGTATCGCCCACCCAACCTACTTTATGGTTGTTACAGTGCGCTTTCATCTATGGTTCTGGACTTGGCTTTTGCCTTATTGGCACTGCGTTTGAGGGCAGAGAGCCTTGCTTCGTATTTAGAGCGTTGACGCTTGCTAGGAGTGTTATCAATCAGGGTTTTCAAGGCGCTACCAAGACTTTTGTAGGCGTTGGGGAGGGTATAACCAAAACGAGTTGCCAAGGCGATGGCTTTTTCATCAGCATTGAGCAGTTCTTTTAGTTGCTTTTCCCCATTGTTCTTTTGATACAATCGCCAGCCTGACACGCCACACAGCGCTAAAGCTAACACCAAAAGCAATCCATCTTGTACCCACAATTCACCGACAGCGCCACCTAAACCGATGGCTAGTGCTGCCATTTCCCAGCCATCTTTGGGAATTGTGTCGTTTTGAACGCGAGCAACTTCATGCCAGAACAGCAGATTACGCTGATCCATTGCGAGGGCATCCCATTTCACCAAGTCAATTTGAATTTCTACTTGGTCTTTACCAATTTCTTCGCAGCGGATCAGGGGTGGATTGACCTCAGTGGTGCCTTCTACCGTGACCCAGCTCTGCAATTCTGGCGGTAGTAAGCCTTTCAACCGCCGGAGTTCACTCATTTCCGCTTTAGCAGAGGAGGTTGCATAGGATGTCATAATATCCAGCCCCAGAAAATTTCAGTAAGTATATAGTGAGGGTATCACTTTGGAGTATAGCTATTTCAGTTACGATCCGTCTCACTCGTTAGGAAAACTTCCTCGTTTTTTTCGTGCTTCCATTGCCTTCTCCAATAAATCTAGCAATCCTGGAGCTTCTTCTTGGATACTGAGTAATAGTCTTTCTCCAAGTTCTATATTTCCCGGATCGAGGCCTGTTGCCATGACTTCTTTGAGGCGAGGAATTGCGATACCATCTACAATCTGAATTAATCCACTCAGACAACGGTGAAATTGTTTTTCTGTGAGAATTGAATCTTCCAAAGGAAACTCAATAATGGCACGGATTTCACCATCGGATGGGTCATATTCCCATTGCAGCATTTTGGTTTCCCAGGAAATGGCAAGCATTGTCTGTAGAATAGCTCCTTTGTGAGGATGGTCTTGAATTCCTGCCAGAACTTGAGGGGCAAACACTCGGAAAAATTTTCCCTCTTCATCCAACTGAACAACTATTAGAAAATCTTCTAAGTTATCAGCTTCTACACCTGTTATAATCCGGTCTTCTTCGTCATCAAAACGGTAGTCCCAACCAAGGTTATCTAAGTACTTGGCAATTTGTTTGAGGTTAGCTCCCATAAAAGCCTCATCAGGAATGCTGGAGCAGCTGTTACCAGACCTAGTTTAACCTGCGAGTGGTAGTGGTTTGAGTTAGGGTAGCTACTTATGGTAAATAAGGCATGGAGCATGGGGGAGCCACTGCGGTCTTGGGGTCTCCCCAAGTGGAGCAAGTGGCGTCATTGAGCATGGGGTGTTGGAGATGAGAAAAATAGATTTTAATGCTGGTGTATGAACATTATTTTCTGAAGAGCTTTTGTTGATTATTTAAAGATGGGATAATTGTTTATTGCTAACTTTTAGTCAATAAAAAATA
>NZ_JACKZU010000603.1:0-2701 GCF_014222165.1 Nostoc sp. 2RC | reverse complement strand
GGGGGGATGGGGGAGACAAGGGAGACAAGGGAGATAGGAAAATAAATGCTGATTTTTTTTCCCCAGTCATCTGTCAACAGTCATCTGTCAACAGTCATCTGTCATCTGTCAACAATTAACAGTCATCTGTCATCTGTCAACAACCAACACTCCCTATCTACTCCACTCCTAATTATTTTTCATATTTAATTTGTTCAAAAATAACATTTTTTTACTTTATAAACATTTACAAAATATCTCTTAACTTTGGATGTTAAGTTACTAGAATTCGGTTGATAAAATAAAGATTATATTGCATCATTCAATTAACCACATTAGTGGGGATCGTCTCTGTTGACGAGGCAAATCGGGCGCAGGATTGACCGCAGATTAAAATTACTGTGTTACTCGGTGCAAGTTTTGATTGCTGCTTGTAATCGGGTACTGAATTTATTATCACGACCATCTATTGTAGAGACGATTTATAAATTAAATATTAAATTTCCATTATGGAAAGAGCGATGATTAATAGCTACTGAGGCTCATCGCTGGTGTTGTGTTAGGCGTAATTGCAGGTGTAATTGTTCAATTAATTTACCAACTTTTACGCCATAACACACCATTAATGGTTGTGCATTACATAAGTTCAATGCACATAAAAGCTTAAGATTTTATTTATAAATGAAGTCTGAAATTTATGGGTCATTTTCAGTAATTTTGTTATTTTGTTGTAGGCAGATTCAAGGAAGTTTTTAAGATTGAATAGCCTTGATGTCTAGGGTTGACGAGATTTGAAATTATTTGCCAGGAGATGAATTATGTTTGGAATTCCGTGGCATAAATTGCCAACTTTCTTTGGGCTTTTAAAATTAGTGCAATTCCGTGGAAAGCTGAGAAAAGAGAATCTCCACGATACTTCGCAACTACCGAATAGTGACAAACTACCTAAGCCTGCTCCCATCACGGGCGATCGCCAATTGAAAGTTCGCAGTGCAGATGGCAGTTACAATGACCTTGAGCATCCAGAAATGGGTATGGCTGGAACTCGGTTTGGGCGCAATGTGCCGTTGCAAGATGCCAAATTTGATGAAAAAAACCTACTTACCCCAAATCCGCGCACAGTTAGCCGAGTGTTATTAGCACGAGATGAATTTCAACCCGCCACAATCTTGAATTTACTCGCTGCTTCATGGATTCAATTTCAAACACATGATTGGTTCAGTCACGGGGGGAACCAGCGCGATAAGAAATTTGAAATTCCCGTGGAAAAGGACGATTCTTGGTCAACAGAACACGGGTCAATGACAATCAACAAAACCCTAGAAGACAAAAGCCGTACTGGAGATACGAACAACCCCGCCAGTTTTATTAATGAAGTTACTCACTGGTGGGATGCTTCACAAATTTATGGCAGTAATCAACAAACCATTGATGCACTGCGTTCTCATGTTGATGGCAAAATGCTAATTGGTGAAGACGGCTTGTTACCATTTCACCCAGAAAACGGCATTGACAAGGTGGGCTTTGCAGGTACTTGGTGGGTGGGCTTAAGTATGTTGCATACCCTATTTGTTAAAGAACATAATACGGTGTGCGATCGCTTAAAGAAAATATATCCTGAGTGGACAGATAACGAACTCTTCGACCATGCCCGCCTGATTATCGCAGCTTTGACAGCTAAAATTCACACCGTAGAATGGACTCCTGCCATCCTGCCACATCCTGTAACCGACATTGCTTTGAATTCCAACTGGTGGGGACTACTGGGAGAAGATTTCAAAAAGCGTTGGGGACGTGTTGGTGATAGCGAATTATTGAGTGGAATTGTTGGCTCACCAACTGACCATCATAGCGCTCCCTATTACCTCACCCAAGAATTTGTCTCTGTATATCGGATGCATCCTTTGATTCCAGATGACTTAGAATTCCACGCAGTTAGTAACGGCAAACTGTTACACAAAAAAGAATTTTCTCAGATAACTGGTAAAAATACCCGTGGAACATTAGAAGAAATTTCCATGCCAGATTTATTTTATTCTTTTGGAACTTCTTATCCTGGTGCTGTGAGATTACATAACTATCCGCGCTTTTTAAGACAATTATCAGGAGAACTGTTAGGAGACGACACACCAGCATTTGATTTAGCTGCTGTTGATATTTTGCGGGATAGAGAAAGAGGCGTTCCCCGTTATAACCGTTTTCGTGAATTATTGGGTAGAGGTAAAGTCAAATCCTTTGAAGAAATTACCAGTAATAAACAATGGGTTAAAGAACTACGCGAAGTTTATAACAACGACATTGACAGCGTAGATTTAATGGTGGGTTTATTTGCAGAAGATTTGCCAGAAGGTTTTGGTTTTAGTGATACCGCTTTTCGCGTATTTATTCTCATGGCATCTCGAAGATTAAAAAGCGATCGCTTTTTTACCAAAGATTACACAGCTGAAGTTTACACTCAATTTGGCTTGGATTGGATTGACAACAACACCTTCCTAACAATCCTCCGCCGTCATTATCCCGAACTCGCACCTGCTTTCTTCGGCATCAGCAACGGCTTTAAACCTTGGAGAAAAGTCGGTTAAATCGACATGTATGGGGAAAGGGAAAGGGGTAATGGTTCGACAAGCTCACCAACCGGGAAAAGGGGAAAGATTAAATTTATTCCTTTTTATTCCTTTTCCCTTTTCCCTTTAACCTTTAACCTTTTCCCCCACCTCCCCAC
>NZ_JACKZU010000602.1:0-2712 GCF_014222165.1 Nostoc sp. 2RC | reverse complement strand
TGCCCCATGCCCTTTGCCCTTTGCCCTTTGCCCTTTGCCCTTTGCCCTTTGCCCTTTCCCCTTTGCCCCATGCCCCATGCCCTTTGCTTAAGTTTGGAGTTCCGAACCTGCTGCGGCATCGAGAAGCCACCAAAGTTCCCCTTGGGGCTGAATTAAACGGGATGGGTAAGTGGAGTCATCGGCTACGGGTGCAAAGACTTGCGCCAAAGCTGGTATTTTGTTAGCACCGGCAACCAGAAAAATCACGCTGCGAGCAGAATTAATGAAGGGGTATGTAAAAGTTATCCGCTGGCTTTCGTTTTTGTTGCCCACAGTGACCAAGCGATCGCGTACTTTCAGTGCCTCTGTATGGGGAAACAAAGATGCGGTATGTGCATCATCACCCATCCCCAGTAATATTACATCTAACACTGGAAACTCCGCCCCAGAAGAATTAAAAAATTCTTTTAGATGCTGTTCATACTTAGCAGCAGCTTCGGCTGGGTCAGCTTCTAAAGTCGGTACTGGGTGAATGTTAGCAGCTGGGATATCAACATGATTTAGCCATGCACGACGCGTCATCAGTTCATTGCTATCGGGATGATCTGGTGGTACGTAACGTTCATCTCCCCAGAATACGTGAATTTTATCCCAAGGCAATTTTTGATTGGCGATCGCTTCATATAACGGCTTAGGTGTGCTACCGCCTGATAAAGCGATGGTAAATCGCCCCCGTTGCTCAATGGCAGTTTCTAACTTCGACAAAATTAATTCTAGCGCTCTTGCAACTAGCGCTGACTGATCCGGTAGAACTTCAACCGTTTTGTTCATAGCTTTATCATCATATTGCTGCCTTCCAGCAATACAATAACCAACTTCTTACAATCCTCCTTTTTAACTTTTGAAACATTTAACATAGCGTTGACTGTTGACGGTTGACTGTTGACTGATAACTGGAAAGGAAATATTTTTCTGCCCTCGTTGTATGATTTATCACACGAGAGTTGAGCTTGAATAAACTTAGATGCCTTCGATCGCCTTTGCTCGTACTAACTATTAACTACTGTCATGATTATATTTTATTAACATCCAGTTACTTAATACTTGTTTGATTGACGACAAATGGAAAATTTTAGCAAAAATTAACAAAATTTTATAAAATCATTGATGCAATTTTTGAGCAACTAGCACTTTTGTCATCAATGAGTTTTAGATGATAAAAGCGTTTTACATATAAGTCTTGATGCCAAAGCTCCTGTGGATATCGATCTCTTTTGTTTGACTTTTTCTCTTTTTCCTCTGATTAGAGTAACAAAATAAAGCTAAATAAAACTGTCCGATCGGGACAGTTTTATTCTCAGGATACAAGCGTTAAATTTCCCCGCGTGTTTTAGCTTTTAGCTGGCTTTGGGGTGAATTTAGCAAAACAATGGTTTCAGGATATTCTTTGCCTAAATTGATAAAAAAGCGTCAGGTAAAATCTAGATACTTTTACTTACTCGCGTGAAATGTCAATAAATTCATTGTGTGTGATGTGAAGGTTACCAAGAAAGCTATGTCTGCTCTTGAAAAGCAAGTAGACCGTCTCACTAACTCTACAAAAGAGGAAAAAGGAGTTGCCGTCGCAACCCCTTTCTCCTCCCTAGAAAAATGATTATTATTCTTTAAAGGAGGCTTCCTAGTTTTTGTTGATTAATTTATTCTTTGGAAGTCCCCTCTTATCTATTACCTATTGCCTGTTTCCTACTATATTAAAAATCACCTACAAATAGCTTTTCCCAGTCAGCGATCGCTTCGCGTTGAGCGATTAACAATTGCTCAATTCCTTTTTGAGCCACATCTAAAAGCTGATTCAACTGATCCCGGCTAAAGCTACCTTCTTCAGCAGTACCTTGGACTTCAATGATTTCCAGATGTTGATTCATCACTACATTAAAGTCTACTGTTGCAGCTACATCTTCTATATAATTTAAATCTAAAAACGCCTCTTTTTCTAGTAACCCTACAGAAACGGCTGCTACCTGTCCGCATAGGGGCGATCGCTGCAAGGTTCCCTGCTGCAATAATTTAGAAATGGCATGAGCCAAAGCCACAAAAGAACCTGTAATCGCTGTGGTTCTAGTTCCGGCATCTGCTTGCAGGACATCAGCATCCACAGTCAGGGTATGTTCTCCCAACGCTTCAAAATCCAATGCTGCGCGTAAACTGCGCCCGATTAAACGCTGAATTTCCTGCGTCCGTCCAGATAACTTCAATAATTCTCGTTCTTGGCGTTGTTGTGTAGCAGATGGTAGCATTCGGTACTCAGCAGTTAACCAGCCCTTACCTGTTCCTTCCAGAAACTTAGGAACTCCCTTATTGACGCTGACAGTACAAAGTACTTGAGTATCGCCGCATCTTGCCAAAACAGAACCGGGAGCAAAGCGAGTAAAACTGGGGTAAAAACTTAACGGACGTAGTTCGTAGGGAAGACGACCGTCTGGACGCTGCCAAGCCATTGGATTTGCCTCAAGATTTTTAAATGGAATACTGCCTTAAGGTTACCTTAGTAGGGCATTGGGCATTGGTGAGTGTTGACTGATGACAGTTGACTGTTGACTGGAAAATCAGGATTTATTCTCCTTGTCTCCCTTGTCTTCCTTGTCTCTCATCTCCCCAATACTTGTCGGGTTTTGGGGGAAAGGGAAAGGGGAAAAGGGAAAGAAAAAACCTTTAACCCTTACCCTTTAACCC
>NZ_JACKZU010000601.1:0-2721 GCF_014222165.1 Nostoc sp. 2RC | reverse complement strand
CCTTTCCCCAAGGCGTTGCCATCTCCCCGTAATTGCTAGAATCGAAAGCTAAGGCCGCCCCTGGAGCTTGCCAGTCCTGAACTATGACGCTTTTAAGTTGCACAGTCGCTATTCATGAAGTTTGTTGAACGTCAACAGTCAACAACCAACACGAAAAGATGTGCTGCGTTAGATGTAAGGACAGCTTACTTTATTTTTATGATGATCTTGAACAAAGGCTAAAATCGATGATCGTCTGCCCTAATTGCAATCATCCCAATCCTGACGGTGCTGTTCAGTGTGAAGCTTGTTATACGCCGTTACCAGCAACTACTCACTGTCCCAGTTGTGGGGCAACAGTGCAAGCTGATGCTGCATTCTGTGGTCAGTGTGGTTATAACTTGCATTCCTCAACAGTTCCACACGTTCATGCCCCAGTGGCTGCAACTGTGACTCCCAATGTCTCTGTGGAAGTACCGCCGTTAGTTACACCCGATCCCCTTGTAGAACTTTTACAACCAGATGCCTTGGGAATTAGCGGCTCTGGGAACTCCCATCCTCCTACTACCTCATCTTTACCACCTACAGCGGTGGCGGCTCCTCCAGTAACTCCACCACAGCCATCTGTTACAGAAAACAGCCCCCCAACACCACCGCCAACTGTTGCGGCTCAACCTGTGGTATCTAGCCAAGGTATTCCCACACCGCCACCCTTGGAACCGACTCCAGCGCCAGAAGCTGAAGTACCCCCACCAGTGGCACCACCAACGGTAACTGCTGCCAGAACGCAATTGCAACAGGTGAATGCGCGGCTAGTCCACGTTCAAACGGATAGGTTGATTGAATTACCGCACAATCTTTCTGTGATTCATATCGGCAAGCCTAATGACCGGATTCCTCCAGATATTGATGTTTCAGGATTTCCCAATTCAGAAATTGTCTCCCGCATTCATGCAGATATTCGCGTCGAAGGTGACGCTCACTATGTAGAAGACGTGGGAAGTTCCAATGGCACTTACATTAATAATTTGCCTTTATTACCGGGAAATCGTCACCGCTTGCGACCGGGCGATCGCATTAGTTTAGGCAAAGGAGACTTGATGACATTCCTGTTTCAACTTGCTTAACTGATTTTTGAGCAATGGTGACATCAGTCTTGGTATTTTCCGCCCATCCTCCGGCATTTATTTTGGAGGAAAAACAAAGCAACGGCATCAGACAACTAATGGATAACTATGTTGTTCAGTTTATGTAATTAAATGCTGTGTACTAACTCCCCTTTACGGGGAGTATTATTCACTTTAATAATGTTGTTATATTTGCAGTCTCAAAAGCCATAGTACTGGCATAGCGATCCCTTTTTACCTCTAAACAAAATTCAGTCAATAATATATAAATCACTAACTAGAAACACAAAAATAAATTTAAGTGTATGAATCAAATTCAAGATAGCTTAAAAGTTCTATTATCCTGACTTGTAAGTAGGGAACAGGGAACAGGGAACAGGGAACAGATAAGAACTACTTACATAGATAGATGGTGATGAAAAAAATTTTTCGTCAAGACTGCCTTCTCGTTTGTTTCAAGGATAAATATTCACGCCTACCTACTTACAGGTTTAAATTTTGTATGGGAGATTGAAGGGAGAATTTAAAATCTAAAATCCTTCAACTGAGCGCTTCCAGCAAAGTCAAAAATCTAAAACAAAAATCTAAAATTAAATGAGTGCCGATTGTTCGGTGGAGAAGGGTGAACGAAATTTTGTGTGGGATTTCTAGCTAAGTATCCAAAAAATTACCCTCCACACTCCCCACACTCCCCACACTTCCCACACTCCCCACACCTTTTTTCGCTCACCCGGTGGAGAAAATCTATCTTGAAAAGTTTAGCTCGCCGGAAGCTGGCGCTCTAACTTTTCACAAAATCTAAAATCTAAACTTGAGTTATTTATGAAGGAACGTAGTAACAATTCTGAAAACTTGCTGACAACTGAAGCTCCGCCAGTTGTTGAACGCATGGGGCTAAAATGGCTAATTGCAGCAGCGATCGCCACTGCTTTATTGTGGCAAGTTCCCGGAGGAGATTATATCTTATACCCATTTACAATCTTGGCAACTTGGTTTCATGAAATGGGTCATGGCTTAATGGCACTCCTATTAGGAGGACAGTTTCAGAAATTGCAGATTTTTAGCGATGGTTCCGGTGTTGCAACCTATGGTATTCGCTCATCATTGGGGCCAATCGGCCCGGCTTTGGTTGCAGCCGCAGGCCCAATGGGGCCTCCTATTGCCGGTGCAGCCTTGATTCTGGCTTCCCGCAGTTTTAAAGCAGCTTCCTGGAGTTTGAAAATTTTAGGGGGTTTTTTGTTATTTTCTACATTAATTTGGGTGCGCTCTTGGTTTGGGTTGGTGGCAATTCCCTTGTTGGGTTTAATCATTTTGGCTATTGCTCTGAAAGCACCTCGTTGGGTACAAGGGTTTAGCATTCAATTTTTGGGCGTACAAGCTTGTATAAGTACATACCACCAACTAGATTATTTATTTAGTAGCTCTGCTGGTTACCTGGGACTTTCAGATACAGCACAAATGCAGCGATACTTGCTTTTACCTTATTGGTTTTGGGGCGGGTTAATGGCCGTTGCATCTGCGGTAATTTTAGTCCAAAGTCTCCGCGTTGCCTATCGATGAAAGGGAGTAGGGAGGTAGGGGAGATGGGGAGTGTGGGGAGTGTGGGGAGTGTGGG
>NZ_JACKZU010000839.1:0-262 GCF_014222165.1 Nostoc sp. 2RC | reverse complement strand
TTACAGAGCAGTCTACGCAGTAAAGATTGGGGAGAAAATTTATGTCCTGCACGCTTTTCAAAAGAAATCAAAGCAGGGGATTAAAACTCCACTAGCTGATGTTGATCTGATCAAACAACGCTATAAAGACGCAGTAGCAAGAGAGAAGCAAGAATGACACAGGAACCAGTTTTTGAAGAAAGCAGTGGTAACGTATTCGCTGACCTCGGTTTGTCGAATGCTTCGGAACTTTTTACGCGGGGCAAAATAGGGATTCAGGTAC
>NZ_JACKZU010000600.1:0-2737 GCF_014222165.1 Nostoc sp. 2RC | reverse complement strand
GCCCTATGCCCCATGCCCCATGCCCCATACCCAATGCCCCATGCTCCATGCCCCATACCCAATGCCCCACGTATTTGGTCATTGATAGGGTATTGCGTTAGAATAAGCGATCGCTATCCTAGTTAAGTAATGCCCGGAAATCAAGGGAGGTGTGATTGACCAAGTTTATTTTGAAAATTCTGTGGTTAGACGAAAACGTCGCTCTAGCAGTCGATCAAGTTGTCGGTAAAGGCACAAGTCCTTTGACCAAATACTTTTTCTGGCCAAGAAATGATGCTTGGGAAGAGTTAAAGAAGGAACTCGAATCCAAACACTGGATTAGTGACCTCGATCGCGTTGAGTTGCTCAACAAAGCAACTGAAGTGATTAACTACTGGCAAGAAGAAGGCAGAAATCGCCCAATGGCAGAAGCTCAGTTGAAATTTCCCGAAGTTGCCTTCACCGGTAGCGCTTGATATTCCAAAATTAACAAGAATAATTCAGAATCCAGAATTCACCGAATCAGAATCAATATACTGGGGATTTAAACTTGCCACTAAGAACAAAGTTTAGATGCCTACACTAAGCCGCCCTTCAAGCATCGACGCTGAAAACTGATGCTGCTAGAGCAAGCGCTGATTGTAGATGGCCAATTTTTCTTGTTTTGTAGGGTACTAAAAAGAAGTTATTCATCCACCAGTCATATATGATTGATTCTGAATTTTGACTTCTGACTCCTGAATTCTTTCTTGTTAACCCTCGCTATTCTACAAGCTGCCAGAGTTGAATAGTCTTGTCTTTGCTGCCACTTGCAATTAGTTGTGTTACTTGGTTCACAGCAATGGCAGATATTGAGTCTGTATGACCACAAAGAGTCCCAATCTCTTGGGCTGTACTCACTGTCCAAAGTTTAACTGTTTTGTCCCAACTTGCGCTAACTAGGGTTTTGGCATCAGCAGTGAAAGCTACACTGATTACAGACCAGGAATGGCCTGAAAGTGTGGTAACTAGCTGACCAGTGTCCACTTCCCACAATTTAATAGTTTTATCATCGCTACCCGTCGCCAGAATTTTGCCATCGGGACTAAAAGCGACTGTCAAAACTGCCCATGCATGACCCGAAAGGATACACGGGCAGTTTTGAAATTCTTTTGGGTCATTTATCTGCCACAGGCGAATTGTTCTGTCATAACTAGCGCTGGCTATCATTTTTCCTTGGGGACTGAAGGCCACTGAATTCACCTGTAATTGATGTCCAGTAAAGGTACAAATTTCGCCTCCAGTACTTACATTCCAGAGTTTGACTGTTTTATCCCAGCTACCACTAGCAAGAATCTCGCCGTCTGGACTGAAAGCAACTGATTTTACAATGTGGGAGTGTCCCAATAAAGTACAGATTTCTTTTAATGTGTTGATATCCCACAATTTGATAGTTTTATCGTCGCTAGCACTTGCCAAGATTTTGCCATTAGGACTGAAAGCAATAGACTTTACTGGTTGCAAATGTCCTGATAAGCTCGCTAAAACTTTTTTAGTCTTTAAGTCCCATAATTTAATGTTTTTATCATCAGAAGTACTGGCTAAAATTTTACCTTCAGGACTGAATGCCAGAGCATTCACACTACTCAAGACAGTGGAATTTTCAATTAAAGTAGATGAGTAGAACCACTGGGGCTTTGGTAATTTCAAATCTTGGGGTTTACATTCCATACCCATTGCTTCCATGACTTCCCCAGGTGATTGAAACCGCTGATTCACAATATTTTGTAGTAATTTATCTAGGATTTTTGCTAAACGTAAATTTTTTTCGTCTTGTTGCCAAATATCGCTTTTAGTAGTCAGATAATCTCGCCAAACCCAACAATTATTAGCAACATCGAATAAATCAAAGGGAGAAATTTGGGTAAGTAGATAAATGCAAGTGACACCGAGACTATAAAGGTCGCTAGCAAAAACAGCTTTTCCTTTTATTTGTTCTGGTGCAGCATATTCTGGACTACCAATATTATTTTCAGTGGTGAAGCAATCAATTTTTGTAACAATTTTGGCAGCGCTAAAATCAACTATCACCAGATTTGCTTTATCTTTAGAGTCAGAGGGGGTTCTACGGATAATATTTTCGGGTTTAATATCGCGGTGGATGATGTGGCGATCGCTAATAAACTGCAAAACTGGTAATAGTTCTTCTAAAATTTCCCAAATCTGAGTTTCATTTAAAGCCCCTTCCTCTTCAACCACCTGAGCTAAATTTTTACCTAAAATCAACTCTTGTACTAAATAAAAGTGCTGTTTGTGCTGAAAATAAGCTAATAAAGCCGGAATCTGGGGATGCTTTCCTAATTCTTCAAGTTGACGCGCCTTTTGCTCAAAACCTGTAGAAGTTTCCCACTCTAGCGATAATTCTTGAACCACGCAGGGAGTTGGCGGAAACTGACCTTCATCCACAGCCAGGAAGGTTTTGCAGAATCCACCTTTACCAATTCGGTGAATTAAACGATAACGTCCTTCTAAAAACAAAATTTTCCCACCAGTTAAGGTGTGGGCAATCTTACCCACCAAAGAAAAACATCTCCATACTTTTAACTGTTGACTTTCAACAGTTAACAGTCAACAATCACCACAAGTGGTTATACTTTTTAGCGCCCATTAGCTTATACCAATTTGAAAAAATAATGCAACACATAGACAAGACCCCTCCCCAACCCTCCCCTTGCCAAGGGGAAGGTGCCGTCAGGCGGGTGGGGTATCTGTCGCAAAC
>NZ_JACKZU010000599.1:0-2743 GCF_014222165.1 Nostoc sp. 2RC | reverse complement strand
GAAGGGGAAAGGGGGAAAGGGGGAAAGTTTGGTATTTTCCCTTTCCCCTTTAACCTTTCCCCTTTAACCTTTCCCCTTTAGTCAACGGTCAACACTTTCAATTTCAATGCCCGCATGACAAAATAATTCTATATTACAAGTGTAATACATTTTCATCTTTCCTACCTCCTCAGCCCCATTCCTACACAATGAAAAAAAAGATGTATTAAAATTTGTAAAGAAAATAATTCTGATTAAAACAGTTTTTACACTTCTTACACAATACCTATGACAGTGCGTCAAGATACAATCTGGGAACGTTTTTTATCGCCTGTAGCGCGTTTGTTCATTAATGAAGATGAGTTGCGGCGTTATCAACAGAGTATTGATTGGGAGAAAGAAAGCGATCGCTTTCGCCGAGCTGATGTCATAATTCCATCGTACTACAGCAATCAAAACTTTCACGGCATCAAAGGCGGATATCTTACTTCTGATGCGGCGGTTACTTACGACCCCATAACGCAGTATGTTTTGCTACCTAATGAAAATCTGATTCGTCAGGGTTTAATTGATGCTGTCAAAGTCAAACCACGACGCATACTCGATTTAGGTTGTGGTACGGGTTCCACTACTTTAATGTTGAAACAAGCTTTTCCTGAAGCCGAAGTGATTGGTTTGGATTTATCACCTTATATGTTATTGAGGGCAGAACATAAAAGCCAAGCTGCTGGTTTGGATATAGTCTGGCGACATGGGAATGCTGAGAAAACTGGTTTGAGTGATGGAACATTTGATTTGGTGACAGCTGCTTTACTATTTCACGAAATACCAGATGCAGTGTCATTGGCAATTTTGCGGGAAAGCTTCCGGTTACTGGTAACTGGGGGACAAGTGTTAATTCAAGATGGCAACCAAAAGACTCTGCGTCAATTAGAATGGCTCAACAACCTTTTTGAAGAACCATATATTCGTGAGTATGCCAATGGTAGCGTTGATGCGAATATGGGTGCAGCAGGGTTTGAAGCTGTGCGAACTCAAGATGTTTGGTGGATAAATCAGGTAACTAGCGGTATCAAACCGATTGCATCAGAAAATATCCGTCAAGCAAGTGCAATTTCAATAGACACCACAATAGATAATAATAATTTGGAGGAACTTGGATCGCCAGTGTTTGGCATAATCGCATGACTTTAAAGGCAGTTCTCTTTGATTTTAATGGTGTCATCATTAACGATGAGCAAATCCACCTGCAACTGATTGATGAGATTCTCATTCAAGAGAATCTGCAACCACAGCGGGTTGATGAGCGTCAAGCTTCTTTGGGACGCAGCGATCGCGCTTGTTTTACTCAACTACTCTCCAATCGTGGTAGAGTGGTGACGGAAAAATATTTAACTCAACTGCTGCACCGCAAAGCTGAAGCTTACACGCTAGAACTGGAAAAAATTGAGAAACTGCCTTTATATCCAGGTGTGGAAGACTTAATCTATCAAGTGCGATCGCGTAATCTGAAATTAGGATTAGTCAGTGGTGCTATTCGCAAAGAAATAGATCTGGTACTACATCAGGCTAAACTAAACGAATACTTTAAAATTATTGTCGCCGGTGATGACATCACTGCTAGTAAACCAGAACCCGATGGTTATCTACTAGCAGTGAAAAAGTTGAACGAAGAATATCCGGAATTGAATCTCCAGCCCCAAGAATGTCTAGCAATTGAAGATACACCAGCTGGTATTCAAGCAGCAAAGCGATCGCACATGCAAGTGGTGGGTGTAGCGAACACTTACCCCTTTCACATGCTTCAGCGCTGCTGTAACTGGACTGTCGATTACCTCACTGATTTAGAACTCCAACGCGTGCAGGAAGTTTATTCTCAAAAACAGTCCCAGCCATCAGTAAGTGAATGATAAAATATTCATTGGTGAATTAATTACGGGGAATTAGCTCAGTTGGTAGAGCGCTGCGATCGCACCGCAGAGGTCAGGGATTCGAGTTCCCTATTCTCCATTTGTCCGTTGTGGAAATTATAGCAGGGAAGAGGCAATAGTTTGGTAGTGGAGTGTTTTAGCTAATTTGGTGCTTTAGTTTTTGCTTGATTCCTCCTCAAAAACTAACTGGATAAAGATGTTTGAGTTTGACTCTGGCATCTTCAATGCCCGATCGCGCCTAATATAAGTGGTAGGTATGGCGATCGCATCCTTAGTTTTTAACGATATGCAATGATTTGTCCCAAATGCTTGAGGATTTTTAGAACCTGATAAAGATTATTGCGGTATTGCGAACGGGTTGCAAACAACTCAGAAATAGCATATTGTTTACCCAAAGTTTTGATAAATAAATAGCTGCTACCATGCAATTGAGTTGTGTCGCCTCGCAATTGAGTTGCATCGCCTCGCAATTGAGTTGCATCGCCTCGCAATTGAGTTGCATCGCCTCGCAATTGAGTTGCATCGCCTCGTAATTGAGTTGCATCGCCTCGCAATTGAGTTGTGTCGCCTCGCAATTGAGTTGTGTCGCCTCGCAATTGAGTTGTGTTGGTGTGCGATCGCTAAATTAATCTTTTTTTTAACTGTGGCGATCGCAACTTAATTAATAGTTATCAATTTTGTAACAACGAACCGCATAGACGCGGTAGCGGCTTCCCGCAGGGTAGGACGCATTCGCCAAGCGTCTCGTCAGAGAAGGACACAAAGAAATAAGAGTTTGAGAGAGTTTTTGCGTAAGTCCTATATTTAAAACCTTTCCCCCTTTCCCCTTCCCC
>NZ_JACKZU010000598.1:0-2745 GCF_014222165.1 Nostoc sp. 2RC | reverse complement strand
TCTCCCCACCTCCTATGCCCCATGCCCTCTGCCCAATTCCATCAAATAAGCCCATCACCCCTTCCACTAGGGCATATTCACTTTCTTGACTATGACGGGAAAAACATTGCTGGACGTAAGCCTCAGAAGTTAGTACTGGGTCTAGATTTCGACAAGGACGACCAGTTACATGTTGATGAAACATGGGGTCAATATAGTCTGGGCCGACCTTAAAAGATTGTACGGAGCGATGGCGACGACATAAAGATGCTAAAAGGGTGAGCGTCACTGTTGTCTTGCCCACCCCACTGCGTTCTCCAGCAATAATTACAGACATGGATAATAAATAGTCAGCTATGTTAAATAAATCGGAAGTCGGAAGTCGTTCCTTTGAAGTACAGTTTTGTAATGGGGATTTAGACCTTACCACAAAACTGACCGTTTATATAACCGGCTGACAAAAAAGCGCAAAATTTGGTTAAAAGGCAACAGAGGGTAAAGGGTAAAGGAAAAATCTATCCCTTTCCCCTTTAACCTTTCCCCTTTCCCCGACTTATGCAAGAAGTCTAGTCAACAGCCATGCCTATTTTGAAAGCGATCGCCCCTGATTATTTTGGCTTTTGATTACTCTACCAGTACTAGTAAAAGAAATTCCTTGCTGAAAATCAGTACCAATCATCACTGCTTCTACTATGGGTTCAGATATTCGTGTTTGCGCTACCCACTCAACAATAAAGTTTGCTCCTAAACCTCCACTAGTGTCATTTCTATTAATAAAAAAATCTGTGGAAGCGAGGGCATCAAGTTGAATCGGGCGCTCTAAATATTGTTTGACTAATTTTCCCTCTGAGTTGTAGTAACGCACAGCAGTAATCACCATCGGATTATCTAAATCTGTATTCCGAATACTCAGGGTAACTGCTAACTCAAAAATCTCTTGTCGATTGTGATGATAAATATGAGAATAGACAGGAATATAGATAGTTTGACCCATTGCAATCTGAAAATTTTTATCCAGAGTCACTATCTTTTGGGTTGTGCTTGTTTGAGTAGTGTTGGATTGTGATTCTGGTGAAATCTCCGGTGATTGACAAGACACGAGAAAAATTATAATAATTGCCAGATAAACATGGGGATACAGCTTCATCAAAACTATTAACACCAATTCAGTAGAAAGCAGCAAACTTTTCTCGAAGACCAAAATTGAAAATTGATTAACTTTAGCGAAAAGCTGTAGAAGTAACGGATCTTTGTAAATTAGCTAGAGCGCGATTGTAATCCAAAATAGCTGTAATTCGATTTCCCTCTGCTCTTGTGAGGTCGTTTTCCGCAGCAATAACCTCTGTTTGAGTCCCTACGCCATTTTGGAATCTCAATCTGGCTAAATCCAAAGCTTGGTTGGCTTGATTTAAAGCCACACTAGAAGTTTGTACATTATTTAAATTAGATTGTAATTGAAAATAGTACTGTTCTACATCAAAGCGAATTTGGTCGCGTTGACTAGCAAATTGACTCTCTGCGATGGCAATATTAGTTTTTGATTGAGCTGCACGCGCTTTGGCTGCTCCGCCATCAAATAAATTAAGATTTGCTTGCAGTCCCACAGAATAGCTATCATTAGAACTTAGGCCATCATTATAGCGATCGCGCACACTGTAACTACCAGCTAAACTAATTTGCGGCCCTAATTGTGAAAGTGCTTGTCGTCGCTGTTGCTCGTAAATGTTACGTTGAGCTAATTGCTGTTGCAACTCCGGACGATTTTGAAAAGCTTGGATAATCGTTTCTTCTAGTGTTGGTTGCCAAAGCCCTGCCAATTGTACGGGATCTGCGGCTGTGATATTAACTGATTGGGCTAAACTTAACACCGTTACAAGTTGCCGACGAGCAATTTGCTGTTGTGAAATAGCATTAGTCAATTCTTGTTGGGCATTTGCTAAATTTACCTGAGCTTGCAGGACATCAAACCCCGTACCCACCCCAGCGTTTTCTCTAGCTTGAGTATCCCGCAAACTCGCCTCGGCATTATTCACAGCAGACTGATTAATTCGTACTTGTTCATCTGCCTGTTGCAAATTATAGTATGCAGTCGTCACATTTAGCTGAATTTGCAAAGCGGTGCTTTCAACATTTAATTCATCTAGCCGTAACTGTTCCTCAGCTGCTCGGATAGTAGCTTGTCGGCTACCAGAAGTATACAAATCATAATTCAGTTGTGCTGAACCATTAAAAGAAGTACTCGCTTGAGATGAATTGCTTCTAAAACCGTTACCACTGTTAGTCACATTGCCGTTAATTCCAAGAGTAGGAAATAAAACAGCTTGAGATTCTCGCACTGCCAACCGACTGCGTTCTAATTGTAAGGTAGCTACTTGTAAATCTCGATTATTACGTTGAGCTAATTCCAAAGCTTGTGCCAAACTAATTGACACAGTTTGTTGCACCCTCACTTCCTCCGGCGTGGTAGGAAATTGCAAAGGATTGGGATTGGGATTGAGGTAATCAGGAACCTGTAAAGAACTTGAGGAATTTTGTGTTTTTGGGGGAGTTGTTGCACCGGCGAAAGTAGGAAACAAAATAGCGAAGCCCAAAACAACCAAGGTAGAATTTACACACCAAAAAATCAAATTCATATCTGTAAGAGAAATAGGGAATGGGGGGTGGGGAGATGGGGAGATGGGGAGATGGGAAGATGGGGAGATGGTTAAAGGTTAAAGGTTAAAGGGAAAAGGAATAAATTTAGTCTTTCCCCTTTCCCCTTTCCCC
>NZ_JACKZU010000597.1:0-2776 GCF_014222165.1 Nostoc sp. 2RC | reverse complement strand
CGTTTTACCCCACCCCTTAATCCCCTCCCCTTGGCAAGGGGAGGGGAGGTTTTGCGCCAGCAAAGCCGGGGTGGGGTAACGCAAAGCATGATGGTAAGTTAGTGAATTCAAAATCGCGTTTTTACAAGGGTTTCACGTTAAATTGACACCAATGGCAGGATGCCTACCCCACAAGAGTTTACTAAGTTTAATTAAGTTGACCTACTTATCAACGAATTTTTCTGTTTCGCCTTCCTTGTAGCGGTTTCCGTCTTCTTTGTAAGAGCTTTTGCCTTGACATTTCCGTGTTTCGCGCAGCCTGTAAGAGCTTCTGCCTTCCCTGTAGCAGCTTCCGCCATGACGTTTCCGTATTCCGCGCAGCCTGTAAGAGCTTCCGCCTTCCCTGTAGCAGCTTACGTCATGACGTTTGCGTATTCCGCGCAGTCTGTAGCAGCTTCCGTTATGACCTTTGCGTATTCCGCCTTCCCTGTAGCATTAAAGTTGAATATTGCTTATGATTGCGCTTTAACGGGGGCTTGCAACAATTCAATGTCTCTAATTTCAAGAATGCCACTACTTTCAAATTGCACGCCGATTTGAATTGTGGCAGCATTCGCTTCTTTTTTAAAATAGGCACGCACTTTGTGAGGGTGAAAATTTTCCGTTGGTGAAACTCCTGTACCCCATGAAGTTCTTCTCATTGTGCCCGATTCTGTTGGTCTACGTAAACCTAAACTTACTGCAATCGATTTTTCTGTGTTCAGAGCTTTCGCGTTAAATTGACAAGCAAGAACACATTCTTGAACATCGGGTTCTGGAACTTCAAACAAGATGACATTCCGCAAAGGATCGTTACTATTAGTTAGAAAGCGTTGAGTATTATTTTCATAAGCTTCAACTTCCCAGGTTTCTCCTAAAGTTCTAATACCTCCCTTGGTAATTGTGGAATCAGCAATTGTAAATCGACGAATTACCACAAATGGTTCTGCGGCTTCGGGAATAATAAGGGGTTTTTCTAGCTCCTTCAAGACTTCTTGAGCTTTAGAGATAATAAAATTTTGGAAATTGTTGAATAACTCGTCAAACATAGCGTAGTTTACTGCCGTAGGCATCGCCCTAAATTATCTGATTCTTAGTCTTCCCTTTAAAAGTCAGCCTTTTGCAATACTTAGAAGTTACTTTACAGGCGCTTGCAACAATTCAATATCTCTAATCTGAAGAAACCCACTACTCTCAAATTGCACGCTAATTTGAATTTTTGCAGCATCCGCTTCTTTTTTAAAATAAGCACGGGCTTCGTAAGGCTGAAAATCTTGTGTTAGTGAAACTTCTGTTGGTTGCAGCGTCGTTAGTGTACCCCACTGTCCGGTTCTTTGCCAACCTAAACTAACTTTAATTGGTTTTTCAGTGTTTAGCGCTTTGGCGTGAAATTGGCAAGCAAGAACACATTCTGGAAGGTTGGGTTCTGGTACTTCAAATAAAATGACATTTCGCAAAGGATCTGCACTAATTATCAAAGACTGAGTATTATCGTCATAGGCCTCAATTTCCCAGGTTTCTCCTAGAGTTCTAATACCCCCCTTGGTAATTGTGGAATCAGCAGTGTTGAATCGACGAATCAGCACAAATGGCCCTGCGGGTTCGGGAACGCCGAAGCGTTTTTGCAGTTCGTTACCAACTTCTTGAATTTTAGAGTCAATACAACTTTTGAGATTATTTAATATATCGTCAAACATAACGTAGTTTCCTGTGGTAGACATTGCCACAAAGTCATAATATTTTTAGTATTCCCTGGGAAAGTTGCAAATCAGCGACCCCTAGAAATTCTCAAAATTAAAGATTTTCTCAAATAAAGATCATTTGGAAAACAAACAAGGGATAACTAAGGATACTTCCATCTTTGGTGACTATTTTCTGAGTTTTCTATAGGACTCATATTTGATTGAGTGAAAAAACTCAGTACACCCCTAAATTCCTTTTTTCCTGTTCCCTGTTAAGAGTTCCCTGTTAAGAGTTCCCTTTCTACACAAATATGTTCATTAATCAAATCGGATTCCTATATGACATATTGCCTGAGAATTGCTGACCTACCTTTAGATGAGCGTCCGCGCGAACGATTAATGACACATGGGGCCAAAATTTTAGGCACAGCCGAGTTAATTGCAATTCTACTAGGCACTGGTCAAGGGCCGGGGAAACTCTCAGCTGTGGGTTTGGGGCAATATATCTTAAGTGAATTGGGCAAACATCAGCGCGATCCTTTGGCAGCATTGCGAGAAGTAACACCCGCAGAATTAATGCAAATTCCCGGTGTCGGCCCCGCCAAAGCAACAAGTATTTTAGCTGCAATTGAATTAGGCAAACGTGCCTTTCAATCTCGACCTTCTGAAGGGACACTAATTGATAGTCCACTTGCTGCTGCTGCTACCCTCAGTCAAGATTTAATGTGGCAGATGCAAGAACGTTTTGCAGTTTTACTGTTAGATGTTAAAAATCGTTTGCTGGGTACGCAAGTAATTACTATTGGCACCGCAACTGAAACCCTAGCCTCTCCCCGTGAAATTTTTCGGGAAGTAATTCGTCAAGGCGCAACGCAAGTAATAGTTGCCCACAACCACCCTTCCGGTAACCTCGAACCCAGCCAAGAAGACATAGAATTGACGCGCCAGTTATTAACAGGGGCAAAGTTTTTAGGCATTCCCCTGCTAGATCATCTCATTTTGGGCAATGGTAATCATCAAAGTTTACGAGAAGTGACGACGTTGTGGGATGAATGTCCGCAGGGGGATTAGGGGGA
>NZ_JACKZU010000596.1:0-2787 GCF_014222165.1 Nostoc sp. 2RC | reverse complement strand
ACCCTCCCCTTGGCAAGGGGAGGGTGCGCGTTAGCGCGGGTGGGGTCTTTGTATGCGTCTTCATATTAAATTGGTATTAGGACATCAACAGATGATAAAACTTAGACACAGAAAGACTTTTCACCCAGTCATCAGTCCCTTGCCATAATTTGCAACAAACAATCCGATAAAAGTTAGTAATCTTTAGCTAAGTAGGAATTGAAAATAATGCAAGACACAGAAAATAGAGAAAATACATTAGTGGATAAAATCTTCCGTGACAGCAATGGCAACATTGTTATAGCTCAAACACCAAATCCACCACTTATTCTCTGGGTAGTAGCTAGTTTATTATCTCTGGTTTTTACAACTGGCAAAATCAATGCAGTCTTAGATGTACTGGCAAATGGCTCGTTGTTTACTTGGGCGTGGCTGGAATTATTTGATGGTGTTAATTATTTTCGTCGGGGGCTTGGTCTTGCAGTATTTATTGCTATTATCGCCTCCAAAATTCTCTAGATGTGAATAGACTTATTGCATAAGTCGGGAAAAGGGTAAAAGGTTAAAGAAGTCGGAAGTCGGAAGTCGGAAGTATAGTTTTGTAATGGGGATTTAGACCCCACCACAAAATTGACTGGTTATAGAACCGGGGGACTTAAACCCATTGAATTTGGTTAAAGGAGAAAGGGATAGATTTTTCCTTTACCCTTTACCCTACCTCTTGCAAAAGATACTTTTGCAAGAGGTTTAAACTAGCAATTGCAACATCTCTACAGGATTTTGATATTATGCACAATCCTTTTCATGCATGATATCAACAACGCCATATTGTGAATTGGTATCACTGTCAACCGTCAACAATCAATAGTCAACTCTGATATTCTTGTAATAATTGTGGAATATAATCATAACCATCTACACCAATCAAGGCAATGATTTTCGGACGATGTTGTTGTAATAATTTTTGGAAAGTTTCAACGCCGATTTGTCCTTGCAAAATTATTAGTAGCCCTGCTGGTTGACGCCATTCACGAGAAGCAATTTGATTCAAAATATACATGCCTAAAGCGCCTGTATAAATGGTTTTTTCAGCATTTTGTAAATGATAATAAGCTTCAGCTAAATAAGCTAAATTTCGTCCTTGGAGATACAAATCACCGGAAAATTGCGCTATTTTAAAACCATCTTCGAGATATTTAATTGCTGTTTGATGTTGTCCAATTACTAAATAAGCAATTCCTAAGCTACTGAAACATAAGGCTTTACTGGGAATATCGCCTAATTTTTCTGACAACTTTAGACCTTGTTCCAAATAGTTAATTGCTGATTCATAAATTTCTGGTTCTACATTTTCCAGTTGTTGAGCCTGCATAACTTCGCTGTAGCCTAAATTTACCAGGGCGTTTGCTTCTCCTGTTTTGTCGCCTGCTTGCCGACTCAGTATTAATCCTCGTTGACTGTAGTTAATTGCCTCAGAATAATTTTGCTGTTGTACGTAGGTACGGCTGAGGTGGTTAAGATTGGCAATTTCACAAGGGCGATCGCCTGCACTCCTGGCTATCTCTAAAGCCTGTTGATGAAAATTAACAGAGCGATCGTATTGTCCCAAGGCACGTTGAGAATAGCCTAAAAGTGTCAAAATGCGGGCTTTTTCTTGGGTTCCCTCCACAGCTCGCAGTGGTTCATCTAAATAATCCAGAGCATTCCGGAGGTAACTACCAGAAAAAGAGGCAAAAATGCCGCCGTAAAGGGGAAAATATGAACGTTGGGCAAAGGTTCGCAAAATCTGGAGCATAATTTGAGAACAAGCATCGCTATACACTGCACCAATGCTTTGAAAACCACTGGCTAACTGACTCCAAATCACTGCAAAGGTTAAAAAAGTGGAAATAGACAACTTTGGCCCGGCCTTAACATCGTAAGCTTGTTGGTCAAACCAATTAATTAAGCCCCGTTGCAAAAATTGTAAAATCAACGCCATTTCCACCAAATCTTTGAGGGCGATTCCCCGTTGCTGTTCGGCAAATTGAATTATAGATTCCTCCATCGCTAAAGTGCGAAACAGCCTTTGGGGTAACTCACTATTAACTTGCTTCGCCCAACTTGCCCAAGGGCCCCGTTCCCCAGGTACGCCGCCAAATCCCAAAGATTCTTTTTGTTCGTACATCCAACTGAGCAAATTTTCTTGTAAACGTTGCCAAGAAGCTAAACCACGGGTAATACCTTCAGAAAATTGTTGTAAATCAGCATCTAGCTGGGCAAATTGCTGTAATGATTTTGCTAATTGTTGTAATTGCGCCAAATTTAGCGGATATTTCTGATTTGGGTCTATAACACGAACAAACGCTGCCAGACGTTCATTAGGAGAAGCTGTGGTGATTTCTGTAACCGCAAAAGCGATCGCTTCTGTAGCCTTGTTTTGCTCTTGCCAGCGTTGCCATTGAGTTTGAATAGTCTTAATAGCCCTCAAACTGCGAGTAGCTTTTGCTTTTTTCAGCTCGTCTTTTTCGCCATCTACTTGGCTTTGGAGAACATTCAAGCGATCGCTCAAAGCTAGCTCAAACACCTCCCCCGTTCCAGAAGTGATATTTTTAACCAGCATTTGATACACCTGTTCCACAGAGCTAATTTTGCCCTTGAGGGTGGTTTCGATAATTTCATCGATTAAACCAAGATAGCGATCGCGCAATGGCAGAGAGTCTGACACTTTAGCTACTAGAGTACGTCAATTCTAATTTTAGTCTGCGACGGCGTGGGGCGTGGGGGGATGAGGGAGATAGGGAGATAGCGAGATAGGGAGATGAGGGG
>NZ_JACKZU010000005.1:0-63219 GCF_014222165.1 Nostoc sp. 2RC | reverse complement strand
ATACTTAAGATTATATGAAGTTAACAATTTCTGTTATCAACACATTTTAAGGTGAATCTAGCAAATAAAATGCTAGTTACAGCTTAAGGTAGTGTTAAATGCCATACAATAACGCCAGTTCAGGATTTGGTCGCAGTTCTTTAGTTCAATCCATCTTAGATATCTATTTAGCTGTTGAACAAACAGAGCGTTGGAAACAAGCGGTTAAAACCGTAGGTCAGGAGAAGAAACTTGACTCCAACTGGATGCCGGTGATTCAAAATGTGAAGTCCATTGGAGGAGGAAAATACAGCGTACAGTTCCTCAATAAGCAAAATCCAGATAACAACCCTCAGTGGATTGAAACTAATGATGCAACTTTTGATAAC
This sequence comes from Nostoc sp. 2RC, assembly GCF_014222165.1. Taxonomy (NCBI): domain Bacteria; kingdom Bacillati; phylum Cyanobacteriota; class Cyanophyceae; order Nostocales; family Nostocaceae; genus Nostoc; species Nostoc sp. 2RC. The sequence continues at coordinate 62,851 of NZ_JACKZU010000005.1, read as the reverse complement.
TTCAAAGTTTTTTTCAACGATCAAGCCAAGGATTTGGGGGCATTTTTTCAGGTTGATTCTATAACTGGTACGGTTAGCACTCAAATAGAAGGCGGTACTGTATCTGCTGGGGTTGGGATTGGTTCTAATAAAGCGGATTTAGTCAAGGCGGTTGTTGAATGGGTTGCAAGCGGAGAATTATATGATAAATCTGGTAACCCCGACTTAGACACGGCAGTGGGAGTTCAGAGCTATTTGAACTTGGCACAATACGGACATGGTATAGCAACAGAAGCAGCTGAAGTCATAAGTGCGATTCGTCCTGCCCTGAGTAATGGGGGTGCTGTGGCTAGGGAAGTGTCCGAAAGCTTAGTCTCTACTGTGGTGAAAACTACTGCCACAGAAGGCTTGGGCATTGCGATGAACATTGTGAACGTTGTGTTAGATGGCATTGTGCTTGCCAATACTTCATCTAGTGTGGAACGTGCTTCAGTTACCACAACTTTGGTGTTTGATGTTGTAGGAACCGCCTCTTCTCTGCTCGCTCTGGGATTAGGGATTGCTGGAGCTTCCACAGCAGCTTCAATCTTGGGAGCGATCGCTCTACCAATTGCTGGTTTAGCAGCGGGAATCCCCACCCTAGTGGCACTGTACGCACAAAGAAGCGAAAATGCCAGGAAGGCAGCGGAACCCTTTGGCATCATAGCTGACGGCTATAAGGCCAATGCCGATGGCACAAGGGGTATGATTTACCAAGCTGCCGATCAATATCAAAAAATTCCTTCAGCCTTAAAACCCAAGGGAGGCGCAGTTATTACTGAAATCGACCTCGTTAACAAGAAGCTGAAATTTGGTAGCCAATATCTATATCAAGTTAATCCAGACCACAAAGGAGCTGGACACACCAGAGTTAATAACCGTGATAGTTTTTTTGCTGGGCCAGATATAGGTCGGGCAAGTGCTAAGGCCAAACAGCTACCGCGTCTCAGTATCCGGCAAGGATTGGGTTGTCCTGAGACAATGGATTTAAAGTATAGCGATGTCGAGGTAATTGTATTACCCAGAGATATCGAGATGACCTTTGACTATGAACACGCCATAGTAGCACCACTTTGGCAAGAAAACGAAAGCAGCCCTGGCATTAATGCTCTGCGCCAGATAGAATCTCATCCTGATATTTACGAGAAGTTTTACTATGATTACTGGGCAACGTCAGACTACGCCATCAGTCAATTTTACCCAGAGTACAAAGCCACAACAGTGACGGTGAAGCTAGACAAAGCTAAGCGAAGCGTTGTTATTCCCCAAGTTGCTGACATCGAAAGGTCTAATTTAACTTATCGATTGCAAGGTAATGGTGGGACTTATATAGTAGCCTTGAGCGAGCAGGAAATTGATATTCGCATTCAAGCTTCAGACAATCCAGATGAACGCTGGATTTTTAATATCGACGCCATTGGATTGCGGACATATTCCACTTGGCTTCGTTACCCAGATTGTTGGACGGTTACTTTCCATGATGATGGTTTCACCATTGGACAAACAAGAACAGAAGATAAATCATTACAAATTACTGCCGCTCAACCACAGCGAGTGAAATTTGAGGGCAAAATGCCCAACTATGTTGTTCTATCTGACAATATTGGTCATATTTTTATTGTCAATCTCAAAGAACGCAACATGTCCTTGATGCTCAACATTACCAAAATACAACAAACCGACTCCAATAAGATCGGTAGCATGGACATGAACTCAGACAGCTTGTTATATCGTGCCTATGTTAGTTATCGATATCTGAAGCAGGCCGCTCAATCGGGTAATGCTAATGCTCAGGTGGAAACGGGGATTTTAAAATCAGTACCTTTAACAAATGCTGACAACATTGCCATCGTTTTTGAAGAGCCAGATTCCAGACTACACTATATGGGAATTTGCGATCTGAAGAACTTTGCTTTAGTTGCTCACTGCAAGGATCAGACTAGAGATAATCCACCTCAGATGATCACACAGATGCAGGTTGATAGGTATAGTGAGCTTTCTACAATGCGCGATCGCGATCGACCTGATAAATTAGCTTTCAAAGGAATATTTGAGAACGTATGGACTGCCAATAACGAGATATTCTTTACCCAAAAAATTCCCCAGCAGGAGTCAGGAAAGAATAACGTTATTCAATACTGTATGTACAGGGGCGAGGGCTTCTGTTTCATCGATGCCATTAATGCCAATGCAAAGCTGATGGATCAGATTTTAGCAGTACCACTTGGAGAGCTAAGAACGTCTAAAGTCGATCGCCTGTTAGACCAAGCAGGGTTGATTCTGCAAATGCAACCACGCCCTGAAGTTAACCGTGTTGACTACGTTTATGGCAAGGATACTTATACGATTGTTGGGCAAAACAGTCAGGGTGTAAGCTACCAAATCAAAGTACACAAGGATGCGGAACCCTCACTTTCCTGGGAACAGGGAGAAATTCAGTATCAGATTTTGTCAGGATACGCTTTGCAATTGACTGGAACTTCAGCGAATAACACAATCGCACTCACGCCTCTAAGTAAATACCCTCAGTTGAAACGAGCAATTTTATTCGGACAAGAAGGCACTGACACATACTATGTGGATCGAGCAATATTGCATTATCAAGCCATCTTTGTGTTGAATTATGCAAAGGATACCAATCAAGATGTCCTGAGACTGACAGGATTCAGAACAAGCGACTTCAGCTACACTCAACAGGGGGAAGACATTATTCTCACCCATAAACAAAGCGGAAACTGGCTCAATCTTGTCGGAGTGTCCAGCAGCAATCCAACGGCAAATCGTTATCAACACCTCCAGTTGCAGTTTGATGATGTTACCTTTGCAGTTACGGAAGTAGCCAGTCGTTTATCACTTGGAAATGCCGATGCTACCACTATCTTCATGAATTTGGAGGGTATTACCTTTGACAAGCAAGGAGATAACTTGGTTGTGTCGCAAAACAATAAAACCGATTCCATTGCTTACAGCAACTTCTACACAACCTACACTTCTCTGAATGGATTCCAAGTGAAGTTCCCTTCCACCACCACAGGGAACATGCTCAGCTTAAACGCCCAAGAACTTGCTGCACTAGGTAAGTATAACGTCAAGGGTCAAACCGTTGTGACTGCCGGAAGCGCCAAGCAGTTTGTAGATCGGATGCAGGCAGAGATAGGGAATGTAACTATATATGAAGTCAGTTCTGGTAATGTGTCGCGCCAGGGGCAAGACTTGGTGATTAATGGGCAAGTGTGCAATAAGTTTTTTGAACGTCCTACTCAATCTCGACAAATCAAGATTCCCTATCTATTAAACGATGGAGCCTTTATCCAAGCTGGGTACGATTTGGTGTTTATGCGTGTTAAATACGACCACAACTGGGGTATGGATCTGTGGACATACACAGGTGAAACTTCTCCAGCCTGTCGCTTGTCGTATTTTTACGATAGTTACATCGAACCAAACCCAAATCAAGGATATGTCACAGGTCGTTTAGTTCAGACCTTCACAGAACTAAACAATAATCCATACCGATGGGGCACCACACACCAGTTACAGGTGGAGAAAGGTAATCTCAACAATCTTTTAGAGCAAATGAGCGTGCAAATACCCACGCAAGATGGAAAGACTGTGATTTTGAGTTATGATGCTCTAAAAAAGCTAGGCCAAGAGTCAGCTAAGGTTCTAGCTAGTTCCACGAGTTACAACCAGCAAAGCAATACCTTCACATTTGGTAGCTATAGCAATACTGACGCACTGATCGGCTTTAGGATTTCGCTCTATTTTGATCCTCAGACCAATGAGGTGGTTGCCGACAAGCAGGTAGATAAATATACGCGTAGCTCTTATTTAAGAGTTCCTGCGGTGATTGTCTAAGAATTGCTAAGAACGGGTGACATCGCCTCAGACCAAATTCAAGAGTCTAGAGTTTGGTGTGAGGCGATCGCACTTCATAAAGCGATGGCAATTTGAGGATATCTTGCCATTCTTGCTCTGTGAATGGTTGGGTAACTAATTCCATATCAAAATACTGTTTTGCTGTCTGTGTCAATGTATCTACAATCTTCACAATCCAGCTATCCTGTTCCTCTGTTTTACAAAACGAGGTATTCCAAGGAGCCGATTGTTGAAAGATTTCTTCAAATAAACCTTTATCTGTGGACAAAATCATTGAGCCGTGTTGCAGAATTGTATTTCTTCCCTTGCGTTGGGCGCTACCGATGAATTTACTGCCATCAGGGGTAACCAAGTCTGCGGCTGTTGCTGTGTTGAAGCAACTGGGATTGTGAATGTAACCCCGTCCAGCAGAACCATAATTTAATTCAACACCCAAGGTTTGCCAGCCTTGAATCAAAAAGTTACAGATGTTTTCATAAATACCCCAGCTTTTTGCAGTACTCGCTTTTGTAATCAAGGCGTAGGTTAAATCTCCTTGATGGAGAACGGCTCTACCTCCCGTTGGGCGACGAACTACATCGAGTTGCTGTCCTTGATAAATCAGATTATGCCATCGAGCAGGCCATTGTTTTTGCAGATGTCCCAAGGAGAGGGTGTGGGGATGCCAGGTATAAAAACGCAACGTAGGCGGATGCTGTCCTTCTTCGCATTGCTTAAACAACCAAGCATCAATGGCCATTTGTACTCCTCCTGATGTCTGAATCATGGGAATAAAACGCCAGGTGGATGGTGACTCGGTTGCTACTTCTGTCATGGATTTCCCACTCTGGAAAGATATTGACATTTTAATATCAGTATTTAATACTACGTTTGTTTGTAATTATAGGAAGAATCTATCCGTGAATTTCATCAAAACGATATGCCAGTACGCAATTCGTTCCGCGATTACTCTGGTACTGGCTGTAACTTTGTTTGTCACCAACTTATTTTGGCCAGCAGCGAGTCAAGCCATCGCTCAGGCGCTACCTGCACAGATTAACCAGCCACAAAGCAATCAGTCTTGGCTAACTGGTATTCTCCAACTGGCATTGTTGAACATTCCTAGCCAACTGAAATATACCAAGGATCATGAATGGGTTCTGGTTGAAGGCAACATTGCTAAAATAGGCATTACTGAGTATGCTGAGCGGCAATTTGGTGAAACTGTATTCGCAGAATTGCCAAAGGTTGGCCAGGTTTTCGACCAAGGAGATGAATTAGGTACCATCGAATCGGTTAAAGCAGTAGGACAATTCTATACTCCCGTAAAAGGAGAGGTTGTAGAGGTCAACCAAGCAGTTGCTGATGAACCCGAACTACTTAATGAAGACCCCTATGGCGATGGTTGGTTGGTAAAAATCAGGTTTAGCGATTCCTCTGAGCTTAATGCCTTACTCTCTAGCCAGCAATACAGTGATTACATAAAAGAGTCCTCAGAAGCCTAAGCTAACTCTCTCGTCAAAACAGGACAGTTTCATTTGTTGGTGTTGCACAGGAAGCAAAATGATTTTGCCGATTTTCGAGGATGAGTCTAAAAGCCAATCCAATATATGTAGAGACGTTGCAATGCAACGTCTTTATTTTTGACAAAATTGCAAATCTAAAATTCGTTGTTGATAAAATCAAATAATTGATGCGCCATTTCTAATTTAGAACAAGGTGCGATCGCCACCTGCCGCCCTTGTGTATCTAAAAATATCGCTTCATTGTTATCGCTGCCAAAACCACTATCTGCCCGGTCGATGGGGTTCGCAACGATGGCATCTAATTTTTTCTTCTCTAATTTTTCTAATGCAGGATTGACAATATCCCCAGTTTGTGCTGCGAAGCCAATTAATATTTGATGTGACTGTTTGAGTTGTGCTAATCGAGCGACAATATCGGGTACGGGTTCCAAGGGTAAAGCTTCAGGGAGCGATCGCTTGGGCAATTTTTCTGTACTATAATCTCTGGGCTTGACATCTGCCACTGCTGCTGACATGACAATGATATCAGCGTTGGCTAAATACTCTACCATCGCCTGGTGCATTTGCTCGGCACTCGTCACAGGAATTGCTTGGACTCCCAAAGGTGCTTGCCAATTAGCTGGTGTATGCACCAGAGTCACCCTTGCCCCTCGGTGCAGTGCTGCCTGAGCAATGGCTAATCCCATTTTACCTGTGGAAGGATTGCCAATAAACCTTACTGGGTCGAGATATTCTCGCGTTCCTCCGGCGCTAACTAATACTCGTTTACCTATTAAATCTCGTTTGCCTTGGGTGTGTAACAGCGATTGAATGTAAGTTAAGATTTCTGGGGGTTCTGCCATTCTCCCAGCACCGACGCGATCGCAAGCTAATAAACCCGATCCTGTATTCATTCCATGATATCGGCTATCGATGGACAACTGTTGCCAATTGCGCTGCACCGATAGTTGTTCCCACATATCCGTATTCATCGCTGGTACTAACAACACGGGACAAGTAGAAGCCAGTACGGTATTTGTGAGTAAATTATCAGCCATGCCGTAGGCTAATTTTGCTAATGTGTTAGCCGTCAAGGGAGCAATTACCATCACATCTGCCCATTCACCCAACTCAATGTGCAACGGACGAGAGTAAGTTGGTTGCCAAAAATCATCATCTGTGTATGCTTGATGGCGAGATAGGGTGGCCACAGTCAAAGGTGTAATAAATTGCTGTGCCGAACGGGTGAGAATGACTCGCACTTCCACCCCAGTTTTAAACAACGTTGAAATCAATTCACAAACTTTATAGGCGGCGATACCGCCACCTATAGCAACTAAAACCCTGCTCAATTTTGGATTTTGGATTTTGGATTTTGGATCTATGGGAGATTGCATTGGTATTTTCGGATTAAGCAAGTGATACATTAACCCTGATAATCTTTGATTCTAGCTAGTTGACCCCAATCTAAAATCTCAAATCTCAAATCTAAAATTGCTACGCTTCATCGTAGGGTTCCAAGTCTAACAGATAAATGTAGGGTTCCACTAACTCTGGACGCTGAAATGCGATCGCTCGTAGTAGATGCCAATCATTTAAACCCTCAAAAGCATTACTGTAATTATCCAGCTCCAGACGAGAAGCTAGCTGTTCTACTTCTGCCGCAGTCATAGCAGCAATTTCTTTTCTGGAAATGCTTAGAGTTGTCATAATGCTTGCCCCTCCCTTATGCACGCATTCGCCTTCAGCATGGGTGAAGTTGCTTTATATTGCAGCCTCCCAATATATATTACTCATTACAGGTCATGGATTTCGTGAAATTTTTCCGCATTTATACCAGAATTTATAAAAAAATCGTAATCTTGACCATGCCTTCAGAGGGAACAGGGAACAGGGAACAGGGAAAAGAAGAAAAAGTAGCTCCGAAAAAGGACTTCTAAATAAAAAAATAATCAATTGTTTTGGTAAGCAGTTCTTGGGGAGGGGAGGCTTTTCAGGCAAGGGGAGAAATTGGATAGTGGCGTTGGATGGAGGAATTGAGTGTAGTTATTCTTGGATGTCCTAAATTTATTTAAACCGATTTCCCTGTTGCCTGTTGCCCGTTAAGAGTTCCCTTTTAATCAGCAAGTGTGTCGAGCGCGAAGTTCCGTAGCACATTTAACGTTTGTGGATCTATTTCATGCCCCGTGTCAAATTCGTGGTAATTTACAGCAACTCCCAAAGATCCTAGAGTTTCTCGTGCTTTCCATGCGGCTTGCAGGGGCACAACTTCGTCATTTCTGCCGTGGGTAATTAAAGTCGGGGGAATTTCACCGCTAGCTGCGGCGATGGCATCAGGATGTAAATACCCACTCATGACAACTAAACCCGCTAGGGGCAATTTCGATCCTACATCTAAAGTCATTGCCCCGCCTTGAGAAAATCCACTCAAAATTGTCCGTGACAAAGGTACACCAGTACTGGCTTCTAAGGATTGCAACAATTCAATAAGCAATTGCCGACTTTCTGTCAATCCTTGATACATATTTTCCACTCTCAAATCGTACCATGCTCTGCCGATGGGTGAGTAAGGATACGGGAAAGGTGCATTCGGTAATACAAACTGATAATTCGGTAAATTAATATAAGGTAGCAAAGATGAGACATCTTCAGCATTAGCACCCCAACCATGCAAAGTCACAATTAAACCTGCCGGTGGTTGAGAATTGGCTGTGGGAACATTGATAAATTGTAAAGACAGAGGTTTACTCCTAAAATGTGACTCTTTGAGTAGATTCTATCTTTTGAAGTAGACTTACGTATCAGGAACCGGATGCTGCTTCTACAGAGTTTTTACCAAGGTACTGCTTCACCAAGGTGAAAAAAGCCGCCACTCGGCCCATCATCAGAAAGCATCGCTAACTCAACGCCGGTTTTCGCTCCTTGTGGGATATCTATCATTGCACCTTCACCGCCTAATTCAGTTTTCACCCAACCTGGATGAGCGCTATTAATTTTTACAGGAGTATTGCGTAATTCATGGGCTAAATGGATGGTAAAGGCGTTGACTGCTGCTTTAGAAGCATTGTAAGCAAATGGTTTGGAGTCATAAATTGGTGAATCAGGAGTAGCATGAAGTGTTAATGAGCCTTCGATACTAGATATATTGACAATTCGACCGCTAGGACTTTTTAAAATTAACGGTAGGAGTACTTGAGTCAGTTCCACCAAGCCAAAAAAATTGGTATTGAATGTCTGTCGAATAATGTCTATTGAAACAGAACTGGCATTACTTGTTAACCAGTCGCCATCTAAAAATACACCTGCATTATTAATCAAAATATCCAACTGACCAAAAGAGTCACTAATCTGTTGAAAAGCAGACTGAATTTGAGTACTGTTAGTTACATCAAGGGCGATGGCTTCTGCTGAGATTCCTTCATCATGCAAGTTACTAGCTGCCGTTTTTGCTGCTTCTATATTTCTGGTTGCTATCAAAATCGTCAATCCATGTTGTCCTAGTTGACGACTCATCTCCAGTCCTATACCCTTATTTGCACCAGTAATCAAGGCTACTTTATTCTTGAGTTCGCTATTTCCCACTGTTAGCCACTCCTATTGAATTGAGGATCTACGATGCATTTAAAAACAGTGCGTTTTCACTGTGTTTAAATACTCTCACAAACTTTCAGGTGAGAAAACCTAGAAAAAAGACTAGGTTTGTTTGCCTGAAAATCATCTGCCTAGAGAATTAAAATCTAATTTTTTGAGAAATTTTCTTGCTTAGTAGTACAAGTTAATGGTAAAGGTTGAGAATACCAAGATTATTGCAAAAACTTCCTGGTAACAATGAGGGTGGAGGATGAGAAATTGAAAACTTTACCATTGAAGAAAGTTTCAGCTGGAGCTGTGGCTTTAATCCTTGGCTGGGGAATCGGAATGGCTGTAGATGCCCAAACAAAAACTTTGGTAATCTATTCCGGTAGAGAGCAAAAACTGATTGGGCCTTTAATTGAAAAAGCTAAAAAAGACTTGAATAAGGATATTCAAGTGCGTTATGGCGATACTGCGGAATTAGCGATCGCTCTTTTAGAAGAAGGCAAAAATAGCCGTGCAGACTTGTTTTTTGCTCAAGACGCTGGTGCTTTAGGCACTTTGGAGAAAAAACAACTCACACTACCAATTGCCCCGAAATTGCTGAACAAAGTTGATAGTCGCTTTCGTTCTGCAAAAGGGCATTGGCTTGGAATTTCCGGTCGCGCTCGTGTAATTGACTACAATACCAAGCTAGTCAAACAAAGCGAATTACCAACATCAATTTCGCAGTTAACACAACCAAAATGGCGCAACAAAGTCGGCTGGGCCCCAACTAACGGGTCATTTCAATCATTTGTCACTGCTATGCGAGTCATTGATGGAGACCAAAAAACATTACAATGGCTCAAAGCAATGAAAGCAAATGGTGTTAAAGATTACGGTAAAAATTCCGCAATTCTAGAAGCTTTGGGACGGGGAGAAATTCATCTTGGTTTAGTAAACAATTACTACCTATATCGTTTCAAAAAAGACAATCCCAACTTCCCTGTTGCTCATCACTATACGAAAAAAGATGCAGGCTCGATAATCAATGTGGCAGGGGTAGCAATTACAAGTACAACAGACCAAAAATCTGATGCCGAAGCCTTAATTGATTATTTACTCAAACAAAGTTCGCAAAATTACTTTGCTCAAGAAACTAACGAATATCCTTTAGTAAAAGGAATTGCAGCACCATCAAAACAAGTGCCAATTAACAAACTCAATCCACCTAATGTGAGCCTGACAGATTTAGATGATTTGCCAGGAACTTTAAATTTATTACAACAGGCAGGAGTTTTGTAAGAATTGAAAGCGGTTCGCCCTCCCTTATTTCTCACATTAGCCGCAGCAGTAGTGGCAGTGGCCATCGCTCTGCCATTACTGTATTTAGTCATTCGTACCACAGGCATTGGCGGGGAAGAATTATGGCAATTAATTTCTCGTCCCCGCAATGTCATGGTATTTTTCAACAGTGCGGCGATGGCAGCAACGGTAACATTTTTTTCTGCCTTAATTGCCATACCATTGGCATTTTTAACAGTACGGACAGACTTACCAGGAAGACGTTTTTGGTTAGTAGCAACAACATTACCCTTAGCAGTTCCCAGTTATGTAGGCAGTTTTGCGCTGATTGCAACATTGGCCCCACGGGGTAGCTTTTTACAGTTGTTGCTGCAACCATTGGGAGTAGAAGAATTACCTTCTATTTATGGTTTTCCGGGGACAGTTTTAGCAATTACTTTGTTTACCTATCCCTACATGTTGCTCAGTGTTCGTTCAGCTTTACAAGGTATCGATCCATCTTTGGAAGAAGCAGCGAAGAGTTTGGGCTATGGTGGCAAAGAAACATTTTTTCGGGTAGTTTTGCCGCAGTTAAAACCATCAATAATTGCAGGTGGATTATTAGTTGCCTTGTATGCTTTGCGTGACTTTGGTACACCTTCGCTGATGCGGTTTGATGCCTTTACTAGAGCAATTTTTTTGCAATATAAAGCTAGTTTTAATCGCAACTCAGCCGCAGCTTTAGCTTTGATGTTAGTAATACTGGTACTAGGGATTTTGTGGTTAGAATATAGAATGCGATCGCGTGCTGCATACTATAGTCGTGGTTCCGCTTCCCTACGTCCACCAAAAATTGCCAAACTGGGAATTTGGAAATGGCCAGCTTTCGGTTTTTGTCTTTTAATTACTAGCTTCGGTGTAGCTTTGCCAGTAGGTGTTACCTTATTTTGGTTGATTCGAGGATTTAACATTGGTTACACATTCCCCAACTTAATCCCCAACATCCTCAACTCCATTGGCGCAGCCGGATTAGCCGCTTTAGCCACTACCATCTTTGCCCTACCAGTTGCAATTTTAGCAGTGAGATTTCCCAATAAAATTACCGCCATCATTGAACGTTGTTCTTATATAGGTTTTGGAGTTCCAGGCATTGTAGTTGCCTTATCTTTGGTATTTTTTGGTGCCAACTATTTGCCAATGCTGTACCAAACTTTACCCATGCTAATATTTGCATATTTAGTATTATTTTTACCGCAGTCAGTGGGAACAGTCCGCAGTTCGCTTTTACAATTAAATCCCCAGATAGAAGAATCAGCACGCAGCTTGGGTAGGAATGCTTGGCAAACTTTAAAAGAAGTGACTCTCCCATTAGTACAACCGGGAATTTTAAGTGGTGCAGTCCTAGTATTTTTGACAGCAATTAAAGAACTACCAGCCACCATACTCTTAGCACCTATTGGGTTTACCACCTTAGCAATGCAAATTTGGCAAGCCACAGAAAATGTAGATTTTGCCGACGCAGCCGCAGCGTCATTAGCCATGTTGCTAGTTTCTATCGGTTCAACTTTATTAGTGTTGTCTCAAGAGAACGTCAAAAAAGAAAAAATTATCAATCAAGTACAAATAGAAACAGAATTTTAATTGAGATAGAAAGTAGAGAATAAATACTGTTGAATTCAAATATCAAATACAAAAATCAACTCTTCTTTTATCTCACTTTTTGCCTCTGTGCGTGATATTTACACCCACAAAATTAGGATAAAAACCTCCTTTCCAACCCCTCTTTTTATGCAACAACTAATTCTCCACTTACAGAATGTCACCAAGCAGTTTGCAGAAAACACTTTTCCTGCTGTGGATAACGTATCTTTGACATTGCAACAAGGAGATATATTAGGATTGCTCGGCCCCTCTGGTTGTGGTAAAACAACGTTGTTGCGATTAATTGCTGGTTTTGAGCGGCTGCAAACAGGAGAAATTAAAATTGGAGAACGAATAGTTTCTAACACTTCTACTTGCATCCCAACCGAACAGCGCGACATTGGTATTGTTTTTCAAGATTATGCGCTGTTTCCCCATTTGAATGTGGTAGAAAATGTGGGCTTTGGGTTGAAAGATTTTCCTAAACACCAAATACAAAAACGTGTAGCTGAAGTCTTAGGGCTAGTGAGACTCGGAGGCTTAGAAAAGCGCTATCCTTACGAACTTTCAGGCGGACAACAGCAAAGAGTAGCCTTGGCCCGTGCTTTAGCGCCCCAACCCCAACTCATGCTTTTAGATGAACCTTTGAGCAATCTTGATATCCAAGTGAGGCTACGCTTGCGAGAAGAGGTGCGAGATATCCTCAAAGCTGCTGGTACTTCAGCAATTTTTGTTACCCACGACCAAGAAGAAGCATTAGCAATTTCAGATATAGTAGGTGTCATGCGCCAAGGACACTTAGAACAACTAGGCACACCAGAAGAAATTTATACTCATCCAGCATCAAGATTTGTAGCCGAATTTGTGACTCAGGCTAATTTTGTGACCGCCCATCGTCAGGGTAATTTATGGAAAACAGAAATCGGCAATTTTGAGTTAACAGTAAATCACAGCGAAAACGCTGGCGAAATCATGATTCGCCAAGAAGATTTTATCTTAAAGCCAGACAACGATGCCCCTGTGGTGGTGCGTACCCGGCGGTTTTTGGGACGTGAGTATCAATATTGTTTGCAAACTTCCTCTGGAAAAGAACTTCATGCCCGGACATTGGCTGATGTGGCTTTACCTGTGGGTACAAGAGTTGAGTTATCCATCGCTAGCGATCGCATCAAAGTTTTTCCGCACTAATCTAATCTAGCAAAGCCAGTAGTCTGGCAAGTCAACTTTGCTGGGTGAAGTCTGGGGAAAGGGAAAAGGGAAAAGGGTAAGGGATTTAAAACCTTTCCCCCTTCCCCCTTACCCTTTTCCCCGCTTACTTGGTGTATGAATGTGCAATTTTTATGTGCAACAGCCACTAAGTCCCCAATTGGAATTTATTGTGCCTGTATCGGTGTCCAAGTAGAATAGGTATCTTCCACAAATGTGCTTTGGCAAGTTCCTTGACGCTTAGTGATTTTAACTTTCAGGGTGGTTATGTAAACACCATCCGTTAATTGATGTCCATAGCCTGAAACTTGACCAACCTGCCCAGTTTTTTGATGCAAAGCATAATCTCCAACGTTGAACATAGTTTTAATTCCTGAATTCACGAGGTTGAGTAGTCAAACATAAGACTTCTTGCAGAAGTAGGGGAAAGGGGGAAAGGTTTGTATTTACCCTTTACCCTTTAACCCCTTCGGGGTTCGCCAGTCGCTCATGGGGGAAACCCCCAAGACCGCGCTGGCTCACCTTTTCCCTTTTCCCTTTTCCCACAAGAGTGCAAAAAGCAATTGATTGCAAGAGGTCTATAGTAACTTGGGCTGTGTGACTTGTGGCTGTTGTTAAGCCGCAATCTGGGGGTAAGTATCGGATGTGGTTTGAGTTAGCAGGCGAGTGTAGAGCTGAGTTAGTCGAAAAGCCACACTATACCAACTAAAGGCAATTTCTGTGCGTTGCCTAGCTGTTTCACCTAACTGGTCTCGCCAAGCTGGGTTAGCCAGAATACGGTCTATGGCGGCAGCAAAAGCTACTTCGTCTTTTGGTGGCACAAGTAATCCTGTGACTTCTGGTACAACAGTAAATTGCAATCCACCCACATTACTAGCTACCACTGGAGTTTTACTAGCCATTGCCTCAATCGCAACTAAACCAAAAGGTTCATAATGGCTGGGCACTACGCAGACATCAGCAGCAGCGTAGTAGAAGGGAAGGATAGTATCATCTAGGCGACCGGTAAAGGTTGTACGATTTTCTAATCCGAGTTCTGTGACTATCTTGGCAATGCGATCGCGTTCGATGCCATCACTCTCACCCGGACGACTACCACCACCAATGACTAGCTCCAAGTCAGCGTTATCCCTAAAATTAGACTTGGCAACGGCTCTCACTAAGGTTTCTATTCCTTTACGGCGGTCAAAGCGTCCAACGTAGAGGACTATTTTGGCCTCTGGCGCAATTCCTAACTTTTCGCGCGCCACACACCGGGAAATTTGTCCAAATTTTTCGATATCGGTACCGCAAGGAATCATATCAATGTTTCCTTTGCTAGAAACCAGTACCCGCATGTGCTTTTGCTCTTGGGGACTAGTTGCAACCACACAGTCTACAGTTTCCAAGCAAGCTTTTTCTACAGCTAATCGCTGGGCAGCAATTACAGGAACATCACCAATACTTCTGTATTTAACCGCTCCTAAAGAGTGGTAAGTGTGTAGCTGAATTAGGGGTTGCTGCTTTTTCAATTCCATACCAACCCAAGAAGATAACCAGTAGTTGGTATGAATTAGAGGGTAATGAAACCCTTGGTGCTGCTGGAATTGCTGAAATTCTCTGATGAATTGAGGTAGATAGTCGAATAAGTTATCTCGCCCAATAAACTCTGCTGGGCCGGCTTTTAACCGAATAGTACGACAGTTTAAACTATGTTGAACGATGGCAGCTTGTTGGGGATTACTACGACGAGTAAACATATCCACTTCCCAACCAAGCCTTGCTAGTGAATAACCGACTTGACGCACATATACATTTTGACCTCCAGCTTCTTCTTGACCAATTTCAGCAGCTGGGTCACCATCAACAGAAATGAGGGCAATGCGATGTTTCTTATTCTGGAACATGGTTGAACTTTACCTCAAGGTAAATAATCCTGCCTCAAACGCCAGAAATGGAGGTAATATTATCTTCTCCTCAAGGCCGAGGGCAGGTACAACGAAGTGCAAAGTTACCAGCCAAAGGACACTGACGAGAACAAGGCATTACTTAGTAAGAATGCTGCTCGTTCAGTCTCCTCTCAATGCCGACGAAGTTAGCTGACGGGCTAGGACTGAGAGATGTCCTTCTGAAAAAAGTTATGAGTTATTGCTTTAGTAACTTTTAACTCTTCACTTTCTGCAAGATACGCCCCAGAATTGGTTCCTCCGCTCCGGTTTACCTTTTACAAAAGTTTTTAGGTAATAAAAGTGGATTAGGCAGACTGATTTAATTTTCTTAAGATTTTATAACGTGGGTTCCTCAAGCATGTCAACAGTACGAAGAAAAAATGTGTCGTCAGGGAGAAGGGGTGTTGATTGTTCACCGAAGCCCCGTTGGAGTGGGAGTAGGGTCATTATCAGTTTTTTCGCTGTAACCAAGCAAAAATTTCATCAACAGAGAGTGTCAAATTTATATCTTCTAACACTGGTAATATATCTTGTTCTGCTAACAAATCTGGCAAACGATTAGGCTGATAAACTAAAACACAGCGATCGCTTGGATCGATTAACCATCCTAGCTGACTGCCATTTTTTAAACAATGTAAAATATTGCCAGTAACTCAACTGTTGGAACCAGAGTCTACTGTTTTTAGTATAGATTGAAGCCTTATGTAGTTTTAGCGTAGCTTGCCGCTGTGGGCATACCTCAGATTGTTCAAGTAAGGATTCTGGTGGTGTATTTCTACATCTCACTTGGTCAGAGGTAGAAAAACTCTATATTATTAAATAATGGAACAGATACGGAAGATTCATTAATGCAATTAGTCAGTCGAGAGCATATTGCGATCGCTCCTGATGTGCGGAGTGGAAAACCCTGCATTATCGGTACTCGCATTGCTGTAGAAGATGTGGCGATGATGCATCTAAAGCTAGGATATTCTTTGGTAGAAATTGCTGGTAAATATAACCTGTCACTGGCATCTGTTTATGCAGCAATGGCTTATTACTTCGATCGCCGAGACGAAATTGATCGTCGCACAGCGCAAGAGGATGAGTTAGTTGAGGTACTGAAGCAAAATTCTCCCTCCCGTCTGCAAGAGAAACTCAGACAGTTGAGGAATGAGTAAACGAATTCGCTTTCATCTGGATGAGAACGTCGATCCGGCGATCGCGCTTGGCTTGCGTCGTTATGGAATTGATGTCACAACAACCAATGATGTGGAATTACGCACTCAAAGTGATGAAATCCAGTTAGCGTTTATTCAGGAAACACAGCGAATACTGTTTACTCAAGATACAGATTGTTTGATTATTGCAATTTCTAGATTCGACCATCCTGGTATTACCTACTGTAAGAAAGGAACTCGTTCAATTGGTGAAATCATTGAAACTTTGGTTTTAATTTATGAGGTGATGACACCTCAAGAGATGCTGGGACGTGTGGAGTTTTTGTGAAATGAAAGCTACCGATAGACGAACCACTGTAATTCTGTGCTGCTAAGAAAGCGATGTGTACAACGGGCTACGCCTACGCAATGTCTTGTTGCAAAGTTGTGGAAGTTGTGTTGGGTGACTGGCGCTGGGCAATATATAATGTAGATATTATCTATAAAAATTAGATCTCTGTTATGAATTCAAGTATTGAATATAATAATCAACAGCTAAAAAGAAACCGAGTAGTTCTACTTGATAAAGCACAAATAGCCTTTGATACTTTACAGCCACAAGATAAAGAAAATATTATTTGTGTCATCAATTGTCTAGAAGAGTTTCCTTTTTGTTCATCGGTTCAAGCTCATAAGCTGAGAGATGTTCCAAATTATTTTATGGCGCGAGAAGGCATATATAGAATTATTTTTAGATTTCAACCTGGAGAAGTAACTATTGTTGATATAGTTAATCACGACCGCCTTGAGATATTATATGGTTCCTTAAAAGAGTCCGAAAAATGAAAGGTCTAGATTCTTTTACCCTAGACCTTAAACAGTGTCTATATGAACTTGAAGAATTTGAAAAATTACTTAACGCTAATGGGGAATTAAAAGAAAATAAAGATATACTTCCCTTCTTTAAAGAGAGACTACATTTATCTGCATTTATTGGATCTTATGTTCCTCAGATTGTTAGGTTCAACGAAATTAAACATGAGTTCACCTTTTATGGTGATTTTCGCGCTGATTTAGTTGTCGGTGATTCTGTAAACAATACTTACTGTTTTATTGAATTTGAAGATGCTACTCAAGACAGCATATTTATAGATAAAGGAAGAAGTACATCAGATTGGTCGCCGAGGTTTGAACATGGATTTAGTCAAATAATTGATTGGTTTTGGAAGATTGATGATTTTAAAAATACTTCCTTAGCCCGTTCTATTTTTGGCAGTGAAAATATAGAATTTTACGGCATTTTGGTTATAGGCAGAGATACTTTTATCTCTCCTATTGATAAAGCTAGATTGACGTGGCGTTTAAATAAGGTTTTAGTAGACTCACGCAAAGTTATTTGTATTACATTCGATCAATTGGCTAGAGATATTAGAGATAGACTTTCACTGTACCCATTGATTTATGAAGTAGAATCCGAGACTGAAGAAGTTACTTCAACAGATGAGAGCGATCGCTCACCATCGTAGCGTGATATTGGTAGAATCCACAAACAAAAAAACGAACAGAGCAAGCCGTAGTGTTTACGCTATCCTCAATAAACCATAAAACGGCAAGAGCGATCGCTTTCTGATTCTAACTCCAGCCAGCAACTTTTATTCTATTTGTTGCACAGTACTGTTAGGCTGCTGGCACTGGGCAATTTCGATTAGTAATCTTAATGCGTTATTCACTGCTTCATCGTTGGGAAAAGCCTGTGCAACATCGGGATCTAAACGTACTAGGTTTGTTTGTGTCCGATATCGCTCAACATATTTACCTCTAACTCCTCCTTCCATTTGGGCAAAGTCATATTCAGAACGTAATTTATTATTCATTATGAGATAAAATGGATGTGATTGTTGCTAAAGTTTTCTGTTTTTCGTTTCTGCTTGGCAATGGCCCACAAAAATCTAAATAAATGATATCGAATTTTTGTGGAGACGCAGCAAAAAAATGACCTATATTACCTTTAATTAACTTTAAAAAGGGAAATTTTGAATTGAGAGTTGCCCAAACAGGATCTTGATAAGTAGAAGCATCTGTTTCAAAAGCCCATACATTCTCAGGTAAAACTCCAAAATCTATAAGTGCTTGAAGATCATTTTCAGGATTTGGCCCTGCTAGATATGCTACCTTCAAGTTTTCCGGTTTTCTAGTTTGTATTATGGAACTATAAAAATTCTCCCAGCGAGTTATTGTTTTCTTTGAAAGATTCTCTATAACTTTCTGATCAAATGATGTTCCGTTAGTACGAATGTGTTCATATGCACGTCTAACATAATCTTGAGATGCTAGTGTAATTTTGTTTCTATCCTTTGTTAAGCATCTAACAGCTTCTTCTAATACGCACAATCTAGCTCTTATTTTTGGTTCTTCTTGATATTCTCCCATGTTCAAAACACATTAATTAAAATTAGTAAATAACTTAATTTAATTAAAAATTTTAAAAGCCCGCAATTCGGGCTTTTATTAATTAACTGACTGCTTTACTTATCTTTTCACTAACTTCTTCGACATCTTCCGCAGACGAATTGATTTGGGTGTAACTTCCACCAATTCATCAGGTCCGATGTATTCCAAAGCACGCTCTAAACTCATGTCTATTGGTGCTTGCAACTGCACTAATTCATCGCCACCAGCAGCACGGTGGTTGGTTAACTGCTTGGTTTTGCAAACATTCAATTCCAAGTCTTGGGGACGATTGTGTTCGCCGACAATCATGCCTTTGTAAACTTTGGTACCAGGAGTAATAAAGAACGATCCTCTATCTTCGGCGTTCTTCATGGCGTAGAAGGTGGCAACGCCTTCTTCAAAGGAAATTAAAACGCCTTTGTTCCGGGCTTCAATGTCACCGCTTAGTTGACGGTAGTCGAGGAAGCTGTGGTTCATGATGCCTTCGCCACGAGTCATCCGCATGAATTCACCACGGAAACCAATCAAACCACGGGCGGGAATGACAAACTCTAACTGGGTGCGATCGCCACTACCCGGTTGCATATCTTGCATTTCACCTTTGCGTTGTCCCAGACGTTCGATACAGCTACCCACTGCATCAGCAGGTATGTCTAACACCAAGAGTTCATAAGGTTCGCAAGGTTGTCCGTTGACTTCGCGGTAAATTACCTGTGGCTGAGATACTTGAAACTCGAAGCCTTCGCGGCGCATGGTTTCGATTAAGATACCCAAGTGCAATTCGCCACGACCGGAAACCAAGAATTTATCGGGGGAATCGGTTTCTTCCACCCGCAATGCCACGTTGGTTTCTAATTCGCGGAACAGGCGATCGCGCACTTGTCTTGATGTCACCAATTTGCCTTCTTGACCTGCAAAAGGTGAATCGTTCACCCAGAAGGTCATTTGCAAGGTCGGTTCGTCCACTTTAATTAGTGGTAAAGCTTGCGGTTCGTTGGGGTCTGTAATTGTTTCGCCAATGTTGGCATCTGCAAAACCAGCAACCGCCACAATATAACCTGCGGATGCTTCTTCCATCTCCACCCGCTTCAAACCTTCAAAACCTAACAATTTGCTGATTTTAGACTTGACAATTGTGCCATTTTCTGTCACAAGGGCTGCTTGTTGTCCGCCGCGAATTGTACCGTTGTGAATTCTGCCAATGACAATTCGTCCGAGATATTCAGAATAATCTAGGGTTGTGACTTGTAATTGCAGGGGCTTGCTGGCGTCACCCACTGGTGGTGGAACGTGTTGCAGAATAGCTTCAAATAAAGGTTGCATGTCCACTGCTTCTGCGTCGAGGTCTTTTTTGGCGTAACCTGCTAGACCTGAAGCAAACAGATAGGTAAAATCACACTGGTCTTCATCTGCGCCTAATTCCAAGAACAGATCCAAGACTTTATCGATCGCACCATAAGGATCGGCTTGGGGACGGTCAATTTTATTGACGACGACAATGGGGCGCAGTCCTTTTTCTAGGGCTTTTTTCAGTACGAAGCGTGTTTGGGGCATGGGGCCTTCGTTAGCATCAACAATCAGGATGCAACCGTCGACCATACCGAGTACGCGTTCTACTTCACCACCGAAATCAGCGTGTCCTGGTGTATCAACAATATTAATTAGCGTTTCTTTGTAGCGAACCGCTGTGTTTTTGGACAAAATTGTAATTCCCCGTTCCCGTTCTAGGGCGTTGGAGTCCATGACGCAATCCGGAACGTCTTCACCTTCACGGAAAATGCCGGACTGTTTGAGGAGTGCATCAACCAGGGTGGTTTTGCCGTGGTCAACGTGAGCGATAATAGCGACGTTGCGAATTGGGAGCGTCATAGAAGCTTTGGGTGAACTTTAGAGGGGGTTTATAGATTTACATTTCAGTGCTAGGCTTTTCTAACAGAATTGGGGGCGATCGGCAAATTCTGTAAAGAACCTTTAATAATTCTAGCGTAATCGTCACAATTGCGGAGACTTTTATCAAGACCACAATGGCGAGTATGAGGTAATTGCGGCGGTCAAGGGATGAAAAAAAGCTGATGTTAGCTGTACTGTTGAGTGTTAACTGTTGACTGATGACTGATGATTGTTGACTGGGCATGGGGCATTGGGCACTTGTACTGAGCGTAGTCGAAGTATTGGGCATTGGGCAGAACAGGCTCCAGAGGCTCTAGGGGAAAAACTCATCTCCCCTGCTCCCTTGTCTCCCTTGTCTCTCTCTCATCTCCTCTGTTTTTTCAAAGGCGATATCACTGATAACAATTGGGGCTATTTTAAAGAAAGAACGTTAATTGTGCTGTTAACTACATATTGAGTTAGTTTGCAAGGGGGCGATACCTACAGCGGGTTTCACTTATGCCTGCTTATTTGTTATCCATGTAGAAACGTTGCAGTACAAAGTTTCTATTGGTTTTAAGGTATATTTTAAAAATTAATAAAATGACAGCGATAAAATAATTATTATGATCTGCTGCCTGAATCCTAATTGCGAAAATCCCCAAAATCCTGACGGGACAAATTTTTGTCTTAGTTGCGGGGTAAAGTTGATACCCCTGCTGAGAAATCGTTATCGGGTTATTGGACTGTTAGGGAGAGGGGGGTTTGCACGCACATATGTGGCAGAAGATATAGATAAGCTCAATGAACAATGTGTTGTTAAACAGTTGGTTTTAAGTCAATTTTATGGTTCTCAAGGTACCAACGCACATAAAAAAGCAACTGAGTTGTTTGAACGAGAGGCCAAACGCCTTAAAGAATTAGGGGAACATGTGCAAATTCCCAATTTGTATGCATATTTTCAGGAAGGCGAATATCTGTATTTAGTGCAGCAGTTTATTGAAGGACAAAATCTGTTGCAGGAACTAAAACAGCAGGGAGTTTTTGATGAAGTTAAAATTCGATATTTTTTGCACGATTTATTATCTGTGCTGGTAACGGTACACGAACAAGAAATAATTCACCGGGATTTGAAGCCAGAAAATATTATTCGCCGACAAAACGATAATAAATTAGTGTTAATTGATTTTGGGGTGTCAAAGCAAAGGAGGGAAACTAGCAATACTGCAATAGGAACGATTATTGGTTCTTTGGGTTATGCACCTATTGAACAAATGCAATTAGGTAAAGTCTTTACTGCCAGCGACCTCTATAGTTTAGGAATTACTTGCTTTCATTTATTAACTAATATTTCTCCGTCAAGTTTATGGATGAAACAAGGTTATAGCTGGACTTATAATTGGCGACAGTATTTAAAACAACCAATAAGTCATGAATTAGAGTTAATTATTGATAAATTAATTGAAGAAAATCATGAAAAGCGTTATCAGTCTGCCCAGGCTGTATTGGAAGATTTGAAGAAGTTACCACGATTGAGAAATACATTACCTCCTACAGTTCTTTCACCATCTGGTATATTAGAATCACAGCCACAAGTTGAACAAAAAACAACTGGTTCTGGATATCTACGGTTATTTTCTAATTATCAATTATTGTCGGGAGCAATAATTACTGCAAGCGGTAGTTCGTTTTTGGCGATCGCTCTGTTCACTTTTCTCGGAACCACTTGGATTAGCTCAGGATTGTGGTTGGTAATTTTAGCTGGTTTAGTATTTATTCAATCTCGTTCTCTCGTGGAAAAAGTCTCTTTAATTATCATTGCCGTCATGGCAAATTTACTTCTAGTTTTGAGTTTCAAAAATCTCCTAAATACAAATATTATACTATCTGGGTTAAATGGGCTGCTACTTGTAATTTTATTGGTTGTACTTGCAGGGTTTGTAACAGTTATTATTGTAGGTATGTGGGAAATAATCAACAAAGTAATTTCTCAATACTTTTAGTATTAGCTATTTTAATTAACTTTCTATATATAATTGGAGAAATTATTTATGACAAATAAAAAAGAAAACTTGAAACTGCTTCTTTCTCTAGGTCTGGCTGGAGTAATGGTAGCAATTCTTTTTTGGCTAATTAGTAAAGTTTCTTCTACACTTATATCGCCAAATCCTGGACAACCTTCATCTATAGAATTCTCCAATAAACCTTCAATAATCAATTTGGGAACGAAGATTTTAGTAAAAGTACAAACATACCCAGAAAAAAGAGATGCAGTTAAAGCTTTTGCTGAGAAAAATTACAGCACTGCTGTGGAAAAATTTACCGCATCTTTGAAAAATAACCCCAACGATCCAGAAAGTTTAATTTATTTAAATAATGCCAAAATTGCACGAGACAATTCAGAAAGTCTAAAAGTTGCTGTGATTGCGCCAGTTAATTTCGATCAGAATTTAGCAGAAGAACTTTTGCGTGGTGTAGCTCAAGCTCAAAATGAAGTTAACGAACGAGGCGGAATTAATGGTAAAAAATTGCAAATAGTCATTGCAAGTGTTGAAAATCGAGAAGATTCCCAAAAGCTAGATAAGGAATTGGTTGAAGACCGGAGTATTGTAGCCGCAGTTGGTGTGAGACGTGATACTGAAATTTATAATGATAAAGGGTTGGTGTTAGTCTTCCCTGTAGAGCGTCCAAATCAAGCAGAAAATCCAGAAAATACAGAACAAAATGTACTAAATAATCAGCAGAATACTGTTAAAAACAACTACTTATTTCATATAAATCCTTTATATGACAATTTAATAGATACTCATGCTCGTTACATTGCTAGACAAGGCAGAAATATTGCTATTTGCGGCGATATTCGTAACTCAGGAAATAATTCAAATTTTTCATCTAGTAAAATTCTTGTAGAACAGTATACTCAAGCCATCGAACAATATGGCAGTAAAGTTATTAGTACGTCTTGTAATTTAGCAGATAAAAATTTCGATCCTAAAGCTTTTGTAGATCGAGCTATAGAAACAGATAATGCTAGTGGTTTTTTACTAATACCTTCACTTAGGAGTATAAATTATGCGACTAAAGTCGCACAAGAAATTAAAGGTAGAAAACCACTATTTGGTTCCGAAACCATGTATAGTGCGAAAACTTTAGAAAATGGCAGAGATGTCGAAGGAATGGTAGTACCTGTATTTTGGCATCGTGATGCTAATAAAAATAACCCATTTGCGGAAAATGCTCTTGAACTTTGGAAGGCAAGGGTAAATCAAAGAACAGCCGGAGCTTATGATGCAATGCAAGTAATTATCGCCGGTTTGGAACGAGATAGCACCCGTGAAGGCTTGCAAAAGGCACTGTCTAATCCTGATTTTTCAACTTCTGGAGCTACAGGAAATATTATGTTTTCTCCTTCAGGTAAACGTCAAGGAGAAGCTTTGTTAGTCAAAATTGAGCGTTGCGAACGTTGTTCTTCTGGAACTAATTATGATTTTGTTTTGTTGACTAGGAAGTAGTTAGGAAGTAGGGACAGAAAAGTGATATTGTGTTTTAATTGGTAAGATAATGACAAACTCTGCACCTTTTTCCAGTTCTGATATAACTTCTATTTTACCTTTGTGTTTGTCAATAATTTGGTAGCAGAGACTTAGACCTAATCCAGTACCTTTACCAACTGCTTTGGTTGTGAAAAAAGGATCGAATAATTTATTTTGGATGTCTGCTGAAATGCCATAGCCGCTATCTTTGATTCCTATTTTAATGTAAGTATCATCTATTTTTAATGTATGTATAATAATTTGTTGGTTTTTATATTTATCATTTTTTTCGTCTAAAATAGCATCGATCGCATTATTTAAAATGTTCAAAAATACCTGGTTTAATTGCGCTGGATAACACTCAACTAAGGGTAAATTACCATAATTTTTAATGACTTCAATTTCTGGTTCCAATCTGTGATTTAAAATTAACAATGTATTGTCAATTCCTTGATGAATATCTACCTCTTTCATCTCAGCTTCATCTAATCGCGAAAAGTTCCGCAAACACAAGACGATTTCTCTGATACGCTCAGCGCCGACTTTCATTGAAGAAAGTACAAGTGGTAAATCTTGATTAATAAAATTTAAATCAATTTGTTCAATTCTTTCTTCAATTACACAAATTGAATCTGAATATTGTTCCTGATATAAACTCACGAGGCTAAATAAATCTTGAATATACTCAGATATACATTGAATATTACCATAAATAAAGTTCACAGGATTATTAATTTCATGAGCTATACCTGCTACCATTTGCCCAAGAGAAGACATTTTTTCACTTTGAATTAATTGACCCTGAGTTTCTTTTAAATCTTGCAAAGTTTTTTTAAGTTCTTGGGTTCGTTCTTCTACCCGATGTTCTAAATTTTGACGAGCTAGTTCTAGTTCTTGGGTTCGTTCTTCTACCCGTTGCTCTAAACTTTGGCGAGCTAGTTGTAGTTCCTGGGTATAATCTCCCACCCATTCAACTAATTGATTCAAAGAAGCAGCTAATGTCCCTACTTCATCCTTGCTTCTGATATTGGCTCGGAGTTGAAAATTTGACTCCTGAGTAATTTTTCTGGCGACGTTAGTAACTATTTGTAAAGGACGAGCAATTAAGCTACTAGTATATAGTGCTAACAGAATTGCGATCGCTGCTGTTAACAGCATACTTCCAACTATAATTTTAATTCGTAGTGCTTGAGCATTTTCAAAACTCAAAATTGCTTTTTGTTTTTGAATTTCAGCATAACCGATAATCAAAATTAATTCATCTGAGAGTTTTTCAAATTCAATAGAAACATTAACTTCTTTTTGGAAAAAATTTATTAGTTTTTCTTCTCCAACTTTTGTTAGTGATTCATGTTGGTCAATTTGTTGCCAAAAATTTTGTACTACTTGAATATATACTTTCGTATTTTTGCGGTAATTGTTTAATAAATATAATAAATTTGAATTATTAATACTTGAATCATTAGTATAATTTTTGATAAAAACTTCTAGTTTAGATAACTGTTGATTCACTTGACTCATTTCATCTACAAATCTGTTTTTTTCAAATTCTAACCAAATAGAATTTTCCCAAACAGTAACTAATCTTTGTGGATGTAACCTAACTCTAGTAATTTTATTTTCTAAATCTTTTAAAAGAGATTGTTTTTGTTCAGATAAATTCAACTGTTGCTGAGCAAGTGTTTCATAACGATATGCAATTAATAAACCACTGATTGTGCCTATAAAAGTAATACTACCTGCCACAGTATAGCCATAACTAATTTTTCTAGCGATATTCCAGTTATCAGTTAAGTGGCTAATTAGGATAAAAAATTTTATGAAATAGCGTTTTGTAGCAGCTATCATTTATTTAGAGACCATACTATTAAAGGAAATTTCCTTGTCCAATTTTTTGATAAACTTCTCGAATCATATTATAATCACTATCATTTGCTGTAATTAATTTACTACCCTTATACTTTTGATTTGCTTTTGCAGTTAGTAAACTTTGAATGAGTTTATCTTGATTGTTAATCATACGCGATCGCATATCCTCTATAAAGCTAGAGGGTAATTGATTACTAGCAACAAATACATCATTAGGCAATAATTTGCTAGTAAATATTATGGAAAAATCTTTCTCAGATAAACCCTCAGATTCCAAGATATTTTTGTATCTATCAGAAGCAGTGGCCCAAGCATCTACTTCACCTTTTTTTAATGCTTGTACTCCTTGATCGTCTAACATCACTGTTTTGAAATCAGTTTGGGGATTTAATCCAGCATCAATTAATAGCTTTGTAGGAGCAATATGACCAGAGGTGGAGCCAATTTTCCGCATGGCAATTGTTTTGCCTTTCAATTGAGATAATAATTTAATTTGACTATTTGCAGTAACTACAATAATTGAATGGTAGTTAATGCGCTCAATTGCAATTATCGGAATAGCCTTGGCTCTAGCATTTAAAATTAAGTATTCTGAAGGGCCTGCAAAGACAATATCTACTTCTCTTGATAACAGTGCTGGCGCTGCTGCTATGGGATTTTCTACAGGAAAAAACTCAATTTTAAGGCCTAATATTTCTTCTAATGTAGTCTTAAAAGATCCAAAATCTCGTTGTAAATTTTCAATTCCAGAGATATCTGTAACTGCAAATTTTAAATTCTTTGGTGTAGTTCCTGGCAACTGCTCTGAGTTATTATTAGTAGAATTTATTCCCGTTGTGCAGCCAGCAGCAAATAGTAGCGAATACCAAAGCAAGTTCCGCCGTTTCATAGGTTTAAATGTTATTACAGATGTATAATTTTTTAGTTGTTAGTTAGTCATATACTTGTGAAGTTTATTGTTTTATTGTATTACTGGCTTCTGTAAAATTACGGAAATAAATTTAAAAAAAAGAATTCAGGAGCCAGAATTCAAAATTCAGAATGAATTACAGCGGATTTCAATAATCGTGAACTATTGTCGTTTTGATTTTCCGCACTTATTCCTGATTAATTCTTCTGATTACTGAATTCTGAATTCTGAATTCTAATTTTGATTTTTTACAACTTCAAATTCCAAGCAGCAAAAGCTAAAGTACCCCAACCAGCAAGAAAAGCTACGCCACCTAATGGTGTAATTGCTCCTAAAAACTTGACACCAGTTAAGCTCAAAGCGTACAAACTTCCTGAAAAAATAGCAATACCAATAATGAATAACCATCCACTGGCTACGAGGGTGGGTTGGGGTAATTCGGTACGACTAATTAGTAGTGCTACTAAAAAAAGTGCGAGAGCATGATACATTTGATAACGAGCGCCAGTTTCAAAAATTTCTAGCGATCGCTCACTAATTTTTTCTCGCAAAGCATGGGAAGCAAAAGCACCAGCCGCAACTGACAAACCGCCTAAAATTGCAGCTACGCTCAAGAAAATTTGTGTCATTACACTTAGCTGTAAGATGAAGATTGGGCATTGGGCATTGGATATGGTGTATTAGTCTTAGACTAATGACTAATGACCAATAACTAATGACTAATCACAATTAGACATCAAAATGATATGATACAGCCCCTTCTTCATTCACTTTAAAATTTGCATTGAATTCTTTAGCTTTTTGATCTAAATATAGTCTGGCGTCTGCTGGGGGTAATTGTGATTGCATAGCAAAGCCTAAAACAGTTACGCGTCCTTGATTTTCTTGTAACATTTGATAAAAAAGAAATTGCAAACGTTCGCTACGCTGTTGATTAAGTGCCTTTTTCTCTTGCCGACTTTGACGATACAATCCCAATGCTAACCATGCACCCAATGTGAAGGTAGGGACACCAAAAATTAGACCACCAGCAACAGTATTATTATCTTGATAAGTAGCATTTGGCGCAGAAAAATCATACGCATCTTTCACAGGTAAGAATACCTTACGTGTAGCAAATTTTTCTAATGCTGCTGATGCTGATAGCGTTAAAAACATGAATCCGAGTGTTAGTAGCCAACCGGCAGCCAATTTTTCAGCAGTTTTCATAGTTCCACTTCAGATTTGAACTTTGCTAGAGATTTTAACCTGACTTTCTCTGAGGTTCCAGTATATCAATCTACTTCTTGGGACAGTTTTTTAGCGAAACCACTACGCTTTCTAGCGTATTTTGCTTAAAAAACAAGGTTATTAAGCGCGTACAAGATAATCTAGTAATCATGTAATATTTTAATATACTTAGTTTCCTGTAATAATTCGGCGTTACAAATTTCAGGATGATTGTGGGACAGGCATTTTGCCAGGTTCAACAATTTCAGCATGAGTTAGATATTCATACTACAAAAGTATAAATATCATCTCAGAAATATACAAAACTCAAAATTCAACTTTAAATAGTGTAGAACCAGCAAAACCCGAATGTCTCCAAACCCACAAAATTATTCCATTAGAAATCCTTACATTGTTGGTCGTCCTGTTCAAATGCCAGACGAATTTTTTGGGCGAGTAATTCTTTTAAGAAGCATAGCAGATAGTTTGCAACAGAATGCACAATTTATTTTATTACACGGTCAAAGACGTATAGGAAAATCTTCTGTACTCAGAAATATTCCTCTTTTTGTATCTCCAGATGAATTTGTTTTTGTGCATTGCGATTTGCAAGAATATGGTTCTGCAAGTCTAAATCAGATATTGTATATGCTCGCTAGGGAAATTTTTCAACATCTGGAATTAAATACAAATATTCTAGAACTTTTATTAAATGCAAATTCAGAAAATATTCGCCGAATTTTCAACCGGAGAATCTTAGCACAAATTGATGAAAAACTAGATAATAAAAAACTAGTGTTATTGTTAGATGAATTTGATGTTGTTAGTCATAGCGACACAGAAAATTCTGTGGAATTTTTACGCTTTTTAGAAACCTTGGTTAGACAACAAGAAGAATTGTTTGTGATTGCAGTAGTTGGAAGATATCTCAATGCTATGCCAAACTTGGTGCAATCATTTAGAGGCGCACCATTTTATGAAATAGGTTTATTGGACAACAATGATGCTCAACAACTAATTATTCAACCTACTGCTCAAATTTTGGAATATCAGGAAAAAACAATTGCAGAAATTTTAAAAATTTCATCAGGGCATCCTTTATGTACACAAGCCTTATGTTATCAAATTTTTCAGCTAGTAAGAAATGAAAATAATTTTAGCCAGATTAAGATAGTAGCCGATTATGTACTTGAAGCCATACCCAACGCGATTAATAGTGCTGAAGGTGGGTTAGATAGTATTTGTCAAGGATTAAGTATCCCGGAAAAAGTAGTAATTTCAGCAGTGGCGGAAGCTCAAGAACATAATACTATAGAAAATCCTTTAAAGTTACTTGAAGGCTATGGACTGGTAGTAACAGATTCTTTGGAAGAAGCAATTCAATTATTAATTAATAAGGGTTTTTTAGATAGCAATCCAGTCAGGCTTAAAGTAGAATTAGTGCGTCTTTGGTTACTGCAATGTCATCCATTAAGGAACGAAATCAGGACTTTGGAAACATTAGAAGAAGAAAAAATTAATCAACTATTGCCTGTGGCTCGTAGTTGTTGGAGGGGAGATAAACAACAGGATGCAGCATTAGCTATTTACGAACAAACTTTACAGTTAAATCCTAATCACTTCAGCACTATACTAGAGCTAGCAGAAAAATACTTGGAAATAGAAAAATTTGATAAAGCTTTAAAACTTTACAAGAGGGTTTATCAATTAGATTCTGGAAGGTATCAACAACAATTTTTAGAAGCATTAAATAGTTATGGACATTGGTTAATAATTAAAAGAAATTACGTAGCAGCAAAGCAGCAGTATGAAAAAATTTTACAAATTCAACCTGGAAATACTTTAGCTCAACAGAAACTAGCAGAAATAAAAGCTTATCAAGCTAATAGTCATATGGTTAGTACTATTATTAATTATATGAGCAATTTAATCAGGTCTAATTCTAGGTTATCGATATTAATTTTTATAGGATTAATTGGTGGTATTGTAAGTATGCTGATTATTAATTATGTATTAAATAATTTTACAACAAAGCCACAAACATCTTCAGATGTACGTTCTATAAATACTATTAATACTCCTCTTCCTAAAAATAGCCCTGAACCAAAGAATCAAATTAGCAAGAATATAAGTAGAGGCGATCGCACTTTATTTCCAAGCATAGAAAATAGCGATCGCGATAAGGGTATTGACAGCTTCAAACAAGGAAAATACTCAGATGCAGAAAAGCATTTTGGAGAAGCCGTCAAAAATAATCCCAATGACCCTGAGATACTAATTTACTATAATAATGCTCTTGCCCATAAAAAGGGAAATCCTTTAACTTTGGCAGTTGTAGTACCAGCCAAAAAAAGAACAAACTCTGCTCAAGAAATATTACGTGGGGTAGCACAAGCGCAGAATCAGTTTAATCAACAAAATGGATTACAAGGTCGATTAGTAGAGATTGTGATTGCTGACGATGATAACAACGAAGATACAGCAAAACAAATAGCCCAGGAAATAGTACAAGATCAATCAATATTAGGAGTTATCGGACATGGTTCTAGCAAAGTCACCAACACAGCTTTGCCTATATATACACCTAATTTAGCAATCGTATCATCTACTAGCACTAGCATAGACTTACAAGGTTCTGTATTTTTTAGAATTTTACCTTCAGATAAAGCGACTGGTGAAAAACTAGCTCAATATGCATTAACAAATAACTTCAAAAAAATAGTAATTTTCTGTAATCCTGTCGATTTATATAGTAGAAGTATCAAAGAGGAATTTAGACTGACATTTGTTAAAAATCGGCGCGAAAAAGTGGTTCCTTCTTCATGCATTAACTTAGCCGATCCAAATTTAAATCCAGCCCAGGAAGTAAAAAATTTACTGAAGGATCCTTTCGTAGAAGCAATAGCATTGTTTCCAGATACCGACAAGAGTATTGAAGTTGCTATGGGCATTATTAAAACTTACAATGACTCCGTAGACAACCTGAGAAAAAGCAATAATAATGTCGAACAACTCAAACAGATCAAAATATTAGCAGGCGATTCTCTCTATAAACCAGAGGTTGCTAATACTCTAAAAAATTTGATTTTAGCTGTACCTTGGTTTCGAGATGCACCAAAATCAAAGAGATTTGCACAAGAAGCTCAAAGTAAATGGGGTGGTGGTGTAAGTTGGCGGACTGCAACGAGCTTTGACGCTACCCAAGCTTTTATTGGGTCTTTCAAACTATCCCCGGAAGTATCTAGGGCAACAGTTTTAAATAATTTACCAAAAATCAATATTTCAGAAAATACTTCTGGAGAGCCGCTGAAATTTGATTCATACAGAGAAATTAACAAACCAGCAACTTTAATCATGGTTCAAGATGGTCAGTTTGTTAATGCAGAGTAAAAATAGGGCAACATAACAAGATGCATGTGCATTAGTCAGCCACAGCGAGTCATGTTATAATGAAGTTTGTGGGTAAAAGCGAAAAGAAAGCTTCTCCTTCGAGAATTTGTTGTGCTGCAACGGCTTGTGGCCATACCGACTACAAAAAATCACAGGCTACTCATTAGACCCATCGCAGATATTATTATGATACAACTAAAATCTCAGAGAAACCCCTACGTTATCGGTCGTCCCATCAGTGAATCGGCAATATTTTTTGGACGGCAGAAGCAATTAGGGTTTATTGAAGAAAATCTGAGACAAGGTCAGAAAGTAATATTATTGCACGGTCAGCGGCGTATAGGCAAGTCATCTCTACTTCAAAATATTCCTCAACTGGTCAAAGTAGATAACTCTGTTTTTGTGAGCTTTGATTTAGAATATCATAGCCAAGAAAAACTCGACAATCTGTTAGAGAATTTAGCAGAAGCTATTGTCGAACAATTAGAAATACCTCAAGAACAAGTAGCGATACCAAAAGCTCAAGAAATAGAAGAAGAAAAGCATATTTTTTGTAATAAATTTCTACCTCAAATTTATGAGTATCTAAAAGATAAAAATTTAATATTACTTTTAGACGAATTTGATGCTTTAAACAATAAACATATCGGTGTAGAACTTGAATCATTATTCAAGCAATTAAAAAATGTTGTCTATAAAAATCCCAGATTATTTGCGATAATATTTGCTGGGAGAAAACCAGCAGATGTATCAAATTTGCTGCAAATATTTCCTGAAGTACCCATTGAAGAAGTTGGTTTCTTAGATAACGAAAGTATAAAACAGCTAATTATCCGACCTGTTGCAGGTTCTTTGAGTTACGAACCAGAAGCGATTGAAGCGATTACTGAATTATCAGCAGGACATCCTTATTTCATTCAAATTCTGTGTTTTGCGGTTTTCAGTAGAGCTAGGGAACTGCAAAAATGGGAAGTTGAACGAGAAGATGTACAAAATATTATAGATAAGGCAGTTGAGCTTGCAGAAGCTGGGTTTGCCTGGTACTGGGAGGCTTTGTCTGCGCTGGAGAAGGTAGTTTTTTCGGCGGTGGCTGAGGCGCAAAAAATAGTTTTGGAAAAAAGCGATCGCGAGTTAGAAAAAGACCCATTGAAGCTACTTGCAAAGTATGACAATGTCTTGTCCAGAGATTCGCTAGAAAAATTAACTAAAGAATTAACATCAAAAGGCTTTTTAAACGAGGAAGGCAATAAAGTAAAAATCGAATTAGTCCAGCGTTGGTTAATACAACGTCACCCGTTATGGCACGAAATTAGGGAATTAGAAAAATTAGATAAGCAAGAAATTAAAGACACCTACGAAACGGCGAATCAATTACCTCAAATCACCAAAAATCCCAAGCAAATTACCATTCCTAAAAGCCATACTGGGAGTGACAAATCTGCAAATATTAAACAGAGTTTACCTTCTGTTAAACCTTCTGAAGTCACAATTCATCGGACTAAGGGAGAAATTTGGTTAATTGCTGGGATGATTTTCTTGGGATTAAGTGCGATCGCCATCACTTCCTTTATGATATTTATCTATGCTCCCAATGGCAGTGACAGCAAAAATCAAAAGCAAAACTTCCTACCAAATTCAACATCTCCCACCAATAGTTAATATGGCGGTGCGTTATGGCTTCAGCCTAACGCACCCTACTAAACACAGTTCGGTATTACTGACGGGTAGCTTCCAGTAGGCGAGAAAAATAAAAGCGAGTTTTAGTCATCGCTTGACGTTGCACTGAAAATCCATTATTTTCCAAAATTCTCACCACGTCAGCCTCACGATGCAAATATGCACGAGTGGCTTTACTCGGCCCAGGAAAGAAACTACCAATTTTCTTGA
Organism: Nostoc sp. 2RC; assembly: GCF_014222165.1. Taxonomy (NCBI): domain Bacteria; kingdom Bacillati; phylum Cyanobacteriota; class Cyanophyceae; order Nostocales; family Nostocaceae; genus Nostoc; species Nostoc sp. 2RC. The sequence continues at coordinate 29,599 of NZ_JACKZU010000005.1, read as the reverse complement.
GTATAGTCAAGGCGCAGGTTTTAGGCGCAAAACTGAGAATTATCCGCGACTGTGCTAAAGAACAGAGGTGAGAAATCATTTCATCTGCTTTTTCTTGGGGGTAGTGAATGAGGACATCCAAGCAAATAACAGTATGGTAACTACCACTCAAGGATTCCAAATCCTGCACTGCAAAAGTAGGATTTTCACTGTTTCCCAAGGTTTGCTTCGCTCTATCTTTGCCTTCTTCCACCATTTTTTCAGAAATATCGCTCGCATAGACCTTGGCTCCATCTACCGCCAGGGGAATGCTGAGACTACCTACACCACAGCCAGCATCGCAGATTGATAGTTCTGGTAAATTGTTATCAGCTTTTAGCCAGTCGATAACTGTATCTACTGTTTGCTGGTGTCCATTGCGGATGTCCAGCTGGACTTTGTTGACTTCACCATCGCCGTAAATCCGCCTCCAACGGTCAAACCCTGTGGAATTGAAATACTCGCGAACAATTGTTTTATCGTCGGCTGCGTTCATAAACTCTGATTTTTAGGGGTTCCCAATGCTTAAAATTATCATTGATAGGAACACATAGGAGCGCTTTTCCAGATTTTTCTAGATCTGGCTAGGCTATGAGCAAATATTCTTATAGAAACTGGAAACGCACCAAGGTAGCGAGGTGGGAAGTTTTGAATTCTCAATTTTAAGTAATTAACCTAGCTTGATATTACAACATTCTCAAAGTCATTGTATTAGTTTATCTGGCGCTAAATTACTAAATTTGATATTGCAACTTTAGTAATTATTGGGATTATTTATAAATTAGGCTTACCCAGAAGCTAAGATTTGCAATTATTTTCTATAAAAACTTACATTTTACTAAAATATCACCGTTGATAGATTGATGATTATGATTTATGGTTATAAAAATATTGAGCGTGTTCGCAATTTTCCAATCTATATATATTTCTGTCTGTGGATATAAATAAACCATTCTTAAGATAGAATTAGGATTGCTATCGAACATTTATGCTGTTAAAGATTTAATTGCCAGGATTCGATAAACCCTAACTCTACGAAAATTTTCCATGAATTTTTGTATCTAAATAGTACACTTACAAGCTAGGTTTATTTATTACAAATGCCAGAAAGCTCCCTAATAAACAGTCCTATCATTGCATTTACTATTCTCCTAATAGTAATCTTTACTATACCCCCTATATTTGAACGTCTGCGACTCCCTGGCTTAGTGGGATTATTACTGGCAGGGATAATACTAGGAGAAAACGGGCTAAAGTTGTTAAATTCCGAATCTGAAACTATTAAATTGCTTTCCGATATCGGTAAACTTTATTTGATGTTCGTAGCAGGTTTAGAAATTGACTTACAGCAGTTCAAGAAAACTAAAAATCGCTCAATGGGGTTTGGTGCGCTTACATTTTTAGTTCCATTAATTGCTGGAATTCTTGTCGGACGTTTATTTAATTTTAGTTTGAATTCTTCAGTATTAATTGGTTCTTTACTGGCGTCACATACTTTATTAGCATATCCAATTGTCAGTCGTCTTGGTGTCGTTACAAATGAAGCTGTAACTGTGACAATTGGTGCCACAATTTTTACTGATACAGGAGCTTTGCTAGTATTAGCAATTTGTGTAGGAATTCATGGAGGAGAATTCTCCGCCTTGAGTTTAGCAATTTTGTTAGGTGGGTTAGCAATTTACTCTCTCATTGTTCTATTTGGCTTTGATTGGGCAGGAAAAGAATTTTTTCGTCGTTCGGGAGACGAACAAAGCAATCAATTTTTGTTTATATTACTAGCATTATTTTTGGCATCTGTGGGAGCGCAGATTATTGGAGTTGAAAAAATTGTTGGTGCTTTTTTAGCAGGTTTAGCTGTCAATGATGTTCTAGGACGTAGCCCAGTCAAAGAGAAAATTGAATTTATCGGCAGTGTTTTGTTTATCCCTTGTTTCTTCGTGGACATGGGATTATTAATTAATATTCCGGCATTTTTGAAAACTCTTAGTTCAATTTGGTTGACTGTGGCCATTGTAGCAGCCTTAATTGGTAGCAAATTTATCGCAGCATTTTTAGCCAAACTGTTGTACCGCTATAATACGGCCGAAATGCTAACAATGTGGTCATTGTCACTGCCACAGGTAGCAGCTACACTAGCAGCAACTTTGGTAGCTTATCAAAGTATGAATTCTGCGGGCGAACGGCTAATTAATGAAGGTGTGTTAAACAGCGTCATTGTCTTGATGCTGGTGACTGCAATATTAGGCCCGGTAATCACAGCGAGATTTGCTTCTTCTTTACAGTTGCAAGAGACAGATTTTCAAACAGATAGTCTCACGACTTGGTGGGGAGGTAATGAAGAAGAATTAGCAGAAAAAAAACAAGATTCATTCACTGTTGTAGTACCAATATACAACCCTCAAACCCAGCGCTATTTGATAGAAATGGCAGCATTATTAGCTAGTCATGAATCTGGAAGAATTGTGCCATTAGCTGTTACTAAAGCGCATATCCAAATGGACAATCCACAGTTAGTAACAGGACTCGAACAAAGTCACCAAAGATTGAAGTTAGCTAGAGAAATCAGTCAAGAATTTGATGTGGAAGTATCACTAACAAATCGAATTGACGATGATATAGCTTTAGCAATAAGCCGCACTAGTCGAGAACAAAACGCCAATTTAGTGGTGATGGGTTGGTCGCGAACAACAGGTTTACGTGCCCGCTTATTTGGTAATGTAATTGATAGCGTGTTTTGGTCTTCTCATTGTCCGGTTGCAGTCACACGCCTTTTGAGCAGTCCTAAGACAATCCAAAAAATTCTCGTACCAGTGGGAGATTTAACTCACCAAACCATAGGTGCTTTAAGGTTTGCCCAGATTTTAGCTGATGTAAATCAAGCAGAAGTAGTATTGTTGCATGTTTGCGATCGCAACACCCGCCCAAATTTAGTAGAAAAATTTGTCTCTCAATTATCTGATATCGCCTCTAAAAGCCAGCTACAAGTAAAAACCAACATTGTCACCATCAAAGGTGATGATGTCGCTAAAACAGTAATTCGCCAAGCCCAAGCATTTGATTTAGTTGTTTTACGTTCCGTGCGTTATCGCACAGCCGGTGGACTAGCCGTTAGCCAAGTCACAACCCAGATGATTCGAGAATTGAAGTGTTCAATTGTTTTGGTTGGGGAACCTAATTCGTAATGAGTTGGGAGTTGGGAGTTGGGAGTTAGGAGTTGGGAGTTGGGAGTTAGGAGTTGGGAGTTAGGAGTTAGGAGTTAGGAGTTAGGAATTGGGAGTTAGGAGTTGGGAGTTAGGAATTGGGAGTTATTCTTCCCTTTATTCCGCCTACTCCTAAATATCATGTCCGGGTAATCATTTATGATTAAAATCTCTCTGCTTTCTCCGAAGTTATCTTGGCTGTTGCCTGTTGCCTGTTCCCTGTTCCCTTTAAAAAAATAAGATACACTTAATTCCAGTGAGGTTTTAGGTGTAACCAGATGCACAAAGGTTTGACAAGTAAGCTGCCACTTCTTTTTACATTGTGCTTATTTACTAACTTTTTGCCTGCTTCTGATTCACTTTTATGTCCAGCTTTTGGCTCTGACAAAAACTATAAACTAGCTAGAAATTATGGCACAGATGGACGCACGGGAAGCAGTGGGCGTTCGGGTAGAGATGGTTCTAGCGGTCAAAATCAAAGTCTTTTTGTCAATGGTTCACCTGTAAATCTTGAACTGTCTGGGACAGATGGTGAAGATGGGGAAGATGGAGAACCGGGTTATAGACCTAACTGTAGAAACCAACCAGATAATGTCAGCCACGATATCAATGCACCTGATGGTGGTAGTGGTGGTGATGGTGGTAAAGGAGGAAATGGGGGTAATGGTGGTTCGATAACGGTTTACTACACAAATGTGGCAGACTTGCGAAACATTTTTGTCCGGGCCACTGGCGGCGAAGGTGGACGCGGCGGTAGAGGTGGAAATGGTACGGCGGGTTGTAAATGTCGCCGACGGAAATGGGAAGTGCAAACTTGTGAAGGAACTCCCGGTACTCCCAACTACAAGTGTACTAACAAGGTTTATCGTTGCACTGATGGTAGTGATGGGCGAGATGGTAGCGATGGTAGAGATGGTAGGAACGGAAGCTTAGGAACTTTGAGTATTGTCAACAGCAAAGAACCCTTGGCTGATGATAACCCCACGGTGAAATTAGCAATTTCAGAACTAACAAATAAACCATTTAAACTCTCGAAAAACAAATGGAACCTTCGCCCAGGTTCCCTTTCTCTCCTTGCGCCTGGTTCAGCGATCGCCGATAATTATCGAGAGTTTGAAGCGCGTTTAGAAGAAGCTTTTCAAATAATTTGGCAAGAAACACAACCAATCACTAGCTTTGCCAATGAATTGGTAACAGCAAATTTAACTGATAGCAAACAAGTAGAGGTTAATTTTTCTGAAGATTTATGGATTGATGGTAGTAGCAAAAGTGAAGCTAACTTGACAACTTTCACTGTTAACTATGCCATTGCTAAAAAAGATGTCACACGGTTAGCTGTAGCCGAATTCGCCGATGCAGGACAAAACCTAAATTTAAAAATAGTTGATTTAGCAGCAAAATCTAATGCTATTAATACTCAGTTTCGTGTTAAATTCCGCGCCAAAGATAGCTCCTATGGTTTTTCTGACTACAGAACCGAATACGAAGGAGATATTCCCGATGAACTTGTGACTCGTGACTACAACCGCTTTACTCTCGCTTTGGGTAAGCTGAAAATTCCTAACGACGCTTTACGTCCTGGTGTAAATGTTGAAATTGAAGTAATAGCCACTCGTTCTTTAGGACAACGTTCTGCTAAACAAATGATTCGCTGGCAAGGTGTAGTCCGTAAGCCTAGAAGAAGTGTTTAGTAATTGTTGACTAATCACCACCCAATCCCTAATCCTACGGATTGTTATTGCCCAGATATTTAGCTTTTAATTCTTCTAATTCTCGGTCTATTTGACTTTTATTAGAAGGCTGAGGATTTGAATTGGCAGGTTCTATTTTATTTTGTTTAGCTTTACCACCAGCGATAAATTGTGTTTTCATTTCCTCTAATTCTAAATCGATTTGACTAGGAGATTGGCTAACTACAGGAGGTGTAGAATTAGCAGGAGGTTGAGGAATAGGCTTTGCCGTGTTCGCTGGTGTAGCTGCTTTTGAGTATTGATTTAAGTCTTTTACAACTTCATCTATTGTTTGATAACGGCGCATTGGGACACTTTCTAGCATCTTGTTCAAAATGCGATTTAATGCATTGCTAACAGGAATTTTTAAATATTTCTGCCAAATCCAAGTATCATTATTTGTATCATAGGAATCGAAAGGCGATCGCCTGGTTAATAAGTTAATACAAGTCGCACCCAAACTATAAATATCGCTGGCAAAAACAGCCCTACCTCGCATTTGTTCTGGGGCGACATATTCCGGACTACCAATACTAGTACCTGTTCGATTTAAGGCAGTGCCAGTAGCAGATTTAGAAGCACCAAAATCTACCAAAACTAATTTGCCATCGCTGCTACGTAAAATAATATTTTCTGGCTTAATATCGCGGTGAATCACTTGTCTAACATGACAAAATTTCAATACTGGTAATAAATCATTGAGTAATTGCCAGATTTGTGCTTCACTAAAAGCACCTTTATGTGCGAGTTCCTGGGCTAAATTTTGCCCATCAATAAATTCTTGTACGAGATATTGGCGGTCTTCTTGAGTAAAATATGCTAATAATTCTGGAATTTGCGGATGTTTGCCCAATTCATCTAACTGTACCGCTTCTTGGTTAAACAACTCCACCGCTTTTTGCACAGTATTGGTACCTTGGGCTTGCGGATAAAATTGCTTAATTACACAGCGCGGCTTTGATGGTTTATCTTCATCCACAGCTAAAAAAGTTCTGCCAAAACCACCTTGACCTATTGGTTTAATAGCACGGTATCGTTCTTTGAGAAGCAACTTAGAACCGCAAGTCAAACAAAAATTGACATTACCAGAATTTTCAGGCTTCGGACAACGGGGATTAAGGCAATAACTCATGGATGATAGCGCCCAGCATCGTTCTTACTTATCTTTATTTTCCACTGTCCTCAAGAAAAGGGCATTTATATTAACCAATTATCCAGCTTCAAGTTGTAGCCTAATGCTTGAATCCGCTGATAATGAGATAAATTGTCACTATTAAAGCGTTGACTGTTAACTGTGAACCGTCAACAGTCAACGATCAACGATTTAGCAGGTGTGGTTAATGACAGATGGGATTGAGGCAATAACTCATAATGAGGATTTGGGCATATTACTAACTATTTTGCCTCTAAATACCCAACTAAGTATAGTTTCAGTACCTACGCAAATACACTAACAAAAAAACTTACTTGAGAGTAACTGCTAATCTAAATCCAAGGGCATCCAGTAGCGCCACCAAGTTGTAAATTTCAGCACCATTACTTTCTGAAAGTTGTTCCCACTTCTTTTTTGCTTGTTCTGACAGACTGTTCATTTTCAGCCGTGCATCAATAACATCTTTTAAAGCAGAGGTTAAGAGTTCAGCTTCAGGCTCTTCTGCTTCTAATATTGCCTCAATGTAAGCTGCTGCCTCTTCGGGGTCTTTGAGAGATTCAATCAAATATTCTTGATAGCTATCACTGGTCGGCGTTTTCACTCTTTTCATAGTTTGCCCAATACTCCTGAGCTTTGCAAATATCTTGTTCTTGGGTGCTTTTATCTCCACCCAACAGCAGAAGCACAATCGTTGTCCCTATCTGTCCAAAATACACTCTGTAGCCAGGGCCATAATCAATCTTGAGTTCAAAAACACCCTCTCCAACTGATTTACAATTTCCCAAATTGCCAAGACTGACACGTTTTAACCTCTCTTTAATTTTAGCTTTGGCTCTCCTATCTCGCAGCGAATCAAGCCACTCTCCGAAAGGAATTTTACCATCAGTTGTAATGTAACGCCTAATCTCCCTTGGTTGTACTTCCATGATGCGATCGCAATCAGTTATTTACTTAACTTGACTTTTCATCAACTTTTGCACGCTCACCAATGCCCGATTCAATTCATAATTCCGCCTTTGGGAATTCTGCAAATAGGCTTGCTGTTCCTCTTCAATCATCTGCACATCTTGAATTACCAAACCATCAAGTAATTTCTGCGCTGCACCAAACAAACTATCTTTTACAAAGCGGCGAAACCACACGGGTAATTTATGCAATCGCCAAAAGGCATTTAATGATGTGAAATGAATTAAATAAGCTTTGGTCTGCGTCTCATTCACTGGACACAATAAACAATAAATTTTAAAATCTTTGCCTAATGTAGAAACCCAGTGCGGATAAACATAACTCACATCCAATGGTTCGGGATGTAATTTCCGCAAAGCCGGAAAAAATAATTGGGATATTGACCAAATTTTGTCTATTTTATAATAACTTTGTGCTGTATAATGGGCATCTACACGATTCATATCTTCGTCAATATCTTGCAAATTTGCTTCAGCCCAAGCTTGTAAATCTTGATGTAAATGCCCGTGATACATATCCATCAAGTTTTCAATTAAATAAGAATAATGAGCTTGACAATTAATCACTGAAACTGTGGCAATATAATTCAAATGTTCCCATTCTGGTAAACCCATCGGCTGTAGAGACGTTTCATGCAACGTCTCTACATCTCCAGGAAATAGCCAGATAAAACCGTCTTGTTCTTTAACTGGGTAACGGCGAATTATGCAATTTGGGAGTTTTTGATTAGCTGCTAAATAAGGAACTGCTGCACATTCACCTGCTGAGTTAAAGCGCCAGCCATGATATGCACATTCCAATTCATTGCCAACGACTTGTCCGTGACTGAGTTTGACTTGGCGGTGGGGACAACGGTCTTCTAAGGCGTGGACTTGTCCTTGAGTATCGCGGTAAAGTGCGATCGCCTGCTTCCAAAGTATCACATTTACAGGCTTATTTATTACCTCATCACTACGTGCAACTACATACCAATGATTTGGGTTAATAGCCAACTGACGGACATCATTATTTTGCTTAGTTTCAAAAACAGAGGTCATAGGTTTGCACATCCTTTTCGGCGTTAGACTTGATTAATTAACTTGAAGTAATATTTTTGACTGTATTTATTTCCAAGTACCAGTTTTGGTATGACTGATGACAAGACTATCACCTCAGGAAGCTCAAACTAACCGTGACAACAAGCTATAAATTATGTGTAGATGAAACAGCGAGTATATTGAGAAAAAAATCTGTATGACAAGCTACCAAGAAACCCAAACAAGTGACGAAGCTATCAACGAGTTAATCGCCGAGACAACGGGTCTCAACCATCTAGAAGTAATTGAAAATGTCATCGACAGCCTAGAACAAGATGACAGTGCAATGGTTAACCACACGCCAGAGGGCGGTCATCTGTGGAAATTTAAGTACGGGAGTGTGGAAGTATTTGTCCAACTCAGTGGAACAAGCGATGAAGACACCATAACGGTTTGGTCTGCGGTGTTAGATCTACCTGCCAAAGAAGAACCGAAATTAATGCGACATCTTTTGGAGTTAAACTGCTCTAGCACTTTTGAAGCACGTTTCGGTATTATTGAAAATCGGGTGGTTGTAATATCCACACGCACCTTAGCAGAGTTGTCTCCAGGGGAAGTCTCTCGGTTAATCACCATTGTGGCAACCATCGCCGATAACAACGACGAAGCTTTACAATCTGAGTTTGGCACGACTTAAAGAATTTTAAATTTGGGATTTTCTATTGAATAATTCAAAATCCCAAATTTTATATCAAAGATTCAGTTCGTAGTCAGGACTTTAGTTCTTTTTTGAAAACTTTAGTTCTCTCTACGAGACGCTACGCGTAGCTTGCTTAAGAGGAGGGGTACACTACAAACCTTTAATTATTTACCTTGTTGTACTTAGAGCCAAGCAACAGCCTTTACTGATTCAATCACATGCACTAGCTGTTCAGGCGTATAGGGCTTAGTTATATAAGCATCAGCACCTTGCTTCTTTGCCCACAAGTGGTGAATTGCGTGATTTTTACTACTACAAATTACAATTGGTATTTTTTGATGAGTGGGATTTGTTTTCAGGAAGCGACATAATTCAAATCCACTCATCCCTGGCATTTCAACATCAGTAACAATGGCATCAGGTTTTTCTTCTAAAACTATTTCTAGAGCTTCTTTAGCGCTAGTTGCTTTAATAACGTTGTAACCTTGATTTCTGAGATAATAACTAATTAATTCTAATTCTTGCCGAGAATCTTCTACAACTAGAATAGTAGCCACCCAGTTAATACTCAAGCTTTAGTCTCCTGAAAGATATATTAATCAAATTTAGTAATTTTATCTATGAAAAACTTTAAACAATATGCTTAAATATGACTTTGAGTAAATCTCCTTGAGTAAAAGGCTTGGTTAAATAGCCTGACGCTCCCACTATTCTGGCTTTAGCTCTATCTATCAATCCTGATTTAGCTGACAGCATAATCACAGGTGTATTTTTAAAATATGAGTGTTTCCGCAACAAAGAACAAAGTTCATATCCATCTAAATTAGGCATGGAAATATCCAAGAAAATTATGTCGGGTTTTGTGCGGATAATTTGCATTAAAGCTTTGAAAGAATCGCTGACTCCGACAACAGAAAAGGTTTGTTCGTCTAAATAACTTTGAATAATACTCAATACAGTAGGACTATCATCAATACAGAAGATTGTGTAGACTTTTTTCTCTATTGCAGGTTGTACAACTTGCTGATTTGTATTATCGGTAGTATTGAAAATATATGTTCCTGGTTGATTACCATTGTGCGGTCTGGGAAACTTTTGTGTAGTGTTTGTTTGGGGTTGCGGCTGATTTTTTCGCAAAAATTGTGAGGGTTGTACGGAGGATACTGTTGATGTCTGGCTATTACCTCCTACCCTGACAGAAAAATTCTCTGCTTTGCTTCTGGGTGATTGACATCGTTCGACTAGTAAACGAAGATTCAAATGGCAAAACTTTGGCATATCATCCAAAAAGCTTTCAGGGATAAACTCATAACTCCCCTGTTCTAAGCTCAAAAATGAATCCAAAACTTCTAGTGCTAATTGCTCAATCAAAATTGCTGCTTGAGAGGGACTGATATATTTTTGATTGACTAACCAGCAAATAGCTAAATAATCTGGATTTGGTATCGCTTGATTTTCAATACCAGTTTCAAATATGGCTCGCAATTGTTCGTGAATACCGCGTGGAAGAGTAGAAATTTGCTGACTCAAGCGTTGCAAATTTCTGTAAAGCGGCTCAAACATTTTTTCTGAATAGCACGCATAAATCAGTTTACCTCCGTCTACATATATTGACCAGGAACCTGAGGTGCTAAACACTTGCAAACAACCACTAACGGACTTACTCGTGATTTTTTTCAATAGAGATAAGGGTTGGAGTTTTTGGAAAAATCTGTATCTACTAATTGGAAGTGTCTTCATCGGGATGGCTCTGGAATAAAATTAATATTTGCAAGCGAAATCGGTGAATTTCCTTTTCGGAATTCACAGCGATATTAATTAGAAGCACTGTTGAGATAAATATAGCGGTGACATTTTAGTTAGTACAGAGATTCCACACCCCCCAACTCGTAATTCACCAATCTCTGCTAAGCTATATGCACGAATACAAATCAATCCATGTCGATGCTATTGCCCAATAGAAAATTGACCCGACTGTTGTCAGGAAATAGTATTTCAAAAATCAGATTGATTTTCTGTATCTTTCGCTAATCTAGCCAATCTAACAGTAACTCAAGAGCGACACACAGACCATTGGCTCTCGCCCATCAGTCACAAAAATATCATCGTTATCCGTATTTTACAGTCTGGAATTATAAGTAATTCTTGAGTAAAGAAAACCTGAGTAACTTATTTATCCTAACTTTTATGAGAAGTTTGTTCTTGAGATTAACTTCATTGATAAAAAGTATAGTTTAAAACTCAGCAGTAAATCAGTTCAATATCTTACTTAAATTGGTGATTGTAGAATTTCTTTGTATGGGAACTAAAGATGAGTGAGCTGATAATTGACGCCATGATGGTGTGTAGTGAACAGAGGCGACTGACTCAGCACAAGAAAATTTTTTCATAACTACTGCAAACGGGTTCTAGTGTTGTGTGGGGATAAATAATCACTCTGGAAGATTTTGAGTGACACATTCAAGAACTGAAAACTAAGTCGTGGGGTTGTGGTGCATAGCTGGGATGATCGACGCTGACACCGGGACACTCCAGACGCAAAGACACGGGGATTATGCAACGCCCAAATTCTTAAATCATCCTGCAATGCAAGCAACGCCCATACCTGAAAAATAGGGATTTTTAGCTAGATGGTAGATTGCAAGTAATGTACTCACTAAAATTCAGGTTACTATAATTTTTCCAAAAAAATAGTAGAAATATATAAACTTGATGAGAAATAAGTAAAGAGAATATGAATATTAATTAATAGATTTTCCAGATAATTGTTATAAATGTTTATTTTCTAATATGTCCGGAGAGCCTCAAAACTTCTTGTAAAAGTTAATTTATATGTAAAAATTAAAGTTCTGTATTTGGTATTATTTGATTCCGTTGAAATTCAGATTTAAAATGTCTTAATTATACATTGAATATCGAGAATGCCAAATTATTAAATTTAAATAATAACAATATCTATAAAATTAATGATTAATAACTTACACATATATTTAAAGATCATACTTTTTAATAATTTAGTGTTTACTCATTTTTGAAAACCTCTAATATTAAATTATACGAAGTTTAAATGATATTTATATTCAGATATTGGGAGAAAGCAAAAGCCTTTGTTAACTGATTTCATGATGTGAAAGTCTATAGCTAGAATATTTACCTGGCAGGATTTATAAGAAACTTTTCATTTAGCGATCGCAATTACTGATTTGGGAACAATAAATTCACAAATTACCAAAAAACAGTATGGTCAACAATCTAGTTATTGCGAGTATTCCCGGATATAGTTTGAGCGAACAACTTTACAATGGTTCCAGAACCATAGTTTATCGAGGGTATCGAGAAAGTGACTGTTTATCGGTAGTGATTAAACTGCTGAAAAATCCTTATCCCAGTTTCAGCGAACTTTTGTCGTTTCGCAATCAGTACACCATAACTAAAAATCTCAATTCACCTTTAATTGTCCAAACCTATAGTCTCGAAGCTTATGAAAATGGTTACGTGCTAGTGATGGAAGATTTTGGGGGAATTTCTCTTAAAGAATGGAGAGTTAGGCAAAGTGGACAATCTTTAGTGGATTTTTTAGAAATTGCCATCGCTCTGTGCAATACCTTAAATATACTCTACCAAGAACGAATTATTCATAAAGACATTAAACCCAGCAATATATTAATTAATCCCAAAACCAAACAAGTTAAATTAATTGACTTTAGTATTGCATCTTTATTACCACGAGAAACACAAACGCTAGTCAATCCCAATATTTTAGAAGGAACTCTTAGTTACATATCCCCAGAACAAACAGGGAGAATGAATCGGGGAATAGACTATCGCACAGACTTTTATTCACTAGGTGTAACGTTCTACGAATTATTCACAGGCGAGTTACCTTTTGCATCAAATGACCCAATGGAATTGATACATTCTCACATTGCTAAAACAGCGAAATTAGTACACCAAATTAATTCAGAAATTCCTTCGGTTATCTCAGAAATTATCAGCAAATTAATGGACAAAAATGCTGAAGATAGGTATCAGAGTGCATTGGGATTGAAGTTTGACTTAGAGAATTGTTTACAACAGCTAAGAGAAACGGCTTCCCTTGAAAGCTTTGAAATTGCCACTAGGGATGTGTGCGATCGCTTCATCATTCCTGATAAACTCTATGGTAGAGACATGGAAGTTCAAACTCTACTAGAAGCATTTGATAGAGTCAGTAATGGCGCAACAGAAATGATGCTCGTTGCTGGGTTTTCAGGAATTGGTAAAACAGCAGTTGTCAACGAAGTGCATAAACCAATTGTCAGACAACGCGGCTATTTTATTAAAGGTAAATTTGACCAATTTCAACGCAATATTCCCTTCAGTGCCTTTGTGCAAGCATTCCGGGATTTAATGGAGCAATTATTAACTGAAAGTGATGTCCAACTAGCACAATGGAAGAATAAAATTTTAGAAGCTGTTGGCGAAAATGGGCAAGTTATTATTGAAGTCATTCCCGAATTATCAAGAATTATTGGCGAACAATCACCCGCAGTAGAATTATCAGGAACAGCAGCACAAAATCGCTTTAATTTACTCTTTCAAAATTTTACTAAAGTCTTTACCAGTGCAGAGCATCCCTTAGTCATGTTTTTAGATGATTTGCAATGGGCAGATTCGGCATCACTGAAATTAATGCAGTTATTAATTGCTGATACAGATCATCTTTTCATCATTGGTGCGTACCGCGATAACGAAGTGCAGCCAGCACATCCATTAATGCTGACTTTGAGTGAAATTGAGAAAAGTCAAGCAACAATTAATACAATTATTTTAGTACCATTAAATCAACTGCAATTAAATAAATTAGTTGCTGATACACTCAAATATCCAGAAAATTTGGCATTGAATCTTTCTACATTAATTTATCAAAAAACTCAGGGTAATCCATTTTTTGCAACGCAGTTTTTCAAAGCGTTACATCAAGATGGGCTGATTAAATTTGATGTGGAATTAAGTTGTTGGCAATGCGATATTGCCCAAGTAACAACGCAAGTGGTTACAGATGATGTGGTAAATTTTATGAATCTTCAATTGCGAAAATTACCGCCATCAACTCAAGATGTATTGACGTTAGCGGCTTGTATTGGTAACTCATTTAATTTAGCAACTTTGGCAATTATTTCCGAACAATGCCAAATTGAGACGGCAGCTGCTTTGTGGAAAGCATTACAATCAGGATTGATTGTACCAATTGGTGATGTCTATAAATTTTATATTGGGCAAGAAAGTCTTGCAATTACTCAAGAAAATCAAGAAGCTGTTACATACAAATTTATACACGATCGCGTCCAACAAGCGGCTTATTCTCTGATTCCCAATGACCAAAAAACAGCAACTCATTTCAAAATAGGACAGTTACTCCGAGAAAATTTATCCGAGTTAGAACAAGAAGAAAAACTGTTCGATATTGTGGGGCATTTGAATTTAGGAGTTGAGTTAATTACTCAATCAAGGGAACGCCAAGCATTAGCTAAACTGAATTTGCAAGCTGGAGTGAAAGCGAGAAATTCTACAGCTTACGCCGCAGCAAGAGTTTATTTGCAAACGGGGATAAAGCTACTCCAGACAAACTGCTGGGAACATCAGTATGAATTGACTCTGAATTTGTATGTTACGGCTGTAGAAGTTGCTTATTTGAATGGTGACTTGGAGGGTATGGAACAGCAAGCCGCCTTTGTATTGCAGCAAGCACAGACAATTTTCGACAAAGTGAAAATCTACGAAATTCAAATGGCGGCCCAAATGGCTGCAAGCCAAATATTAGAAGCGATCGCAGTGGGAAGAGATGCACTAAGTCAATTAGGGGTGGATCTCCCCAGTACAGTAGATGAAGCCGAAATCGCCAAAGTGCTAGAAGACCTTGCAAGCCTTGAGGGCAGCAACAATCCATCTGCCCTAGTTAATTTACCCAAAATGAGCGATCGCACCGCCGAAGCAGCAATGCAACTATTAGGAGTGTTGTTTGCACCGATGTTGCTGGGAATGCCAGGTTTACTACCTCTGTTGGGCGCAACGATGGTGAGGTTGTCGCTTGAGTTTGGCAATGCCCCCGCCTCGACGGCAGGATATGGGCTTCATGGCATGATATTGTGTGACTTTTTGGGCGAAGTCGAAACAGGCTACAAGTTTGGTAGATTAGCACTCTTGTTGCTGGAAAGGTTGAATGCTCAGTCCATGAAGTCTGTGACTCTCAACTTATTTGGATCTTTCATCCAACATCACCAACAAGCACTCTTGGCAACACTCCCGACCCTCAAAGATGGCTACACCACTGGCATAGAAACAGGGGATTTTCTCTACGCTGGCTACAACATAGCAGCTTACGCCTGTAATGGGCTTTTTGCAGGTGTAGAGGTGGAGGCGTTGTCATCTGAATTAACTGCTTACAATGCTGTTCTAGCTCAGATGAAACAAGAATCCGCGCATATTTATTCGGATATGGTGTTGCAAACGGTAGAGCATTTGAGAGAAACGGTGAGCCAACCAGATTGCTTAATGGGCAGTGTCTACGATGAAACGGTAATGCTGCCAAAGCACCACCAGGATAACGATTTCACAGCGATCGCCATTGTCTACACCTACAAACTGCTGCTTGCCTACTATTTTGGCAATTATCAAGCCGCCCTGGACTACATCACTCAAGGCAAGTCTTATTTGATGGCAGTGTCGGGAATGTTTTTTATTCCTATTTTCCATTTTTTTGCCGCCCTAACTCATCTAGCACTCTTCCCCACCCAACCAGATGCAGAACAAGCCAAGCTGCTTGCTATTGCCGTAACTCATCAAACTGCTCTTTATCAATCAGCGCAAAATGCACCGATGAATCATTTGCATAAATGGTATCTAGTGGAGGCTGAACGTCATCGAGTTTTGGGTGAAAAAGCCGCAGCCAGTGAATGTTATGACCAAGCCATAAGTCTTGCTAAAGAACATCACTTCATCAACGAAGAAGCCTTAGCCAACGAAAAAGCAGCAAAGTTTTACCTGGAGTGGGGCAAACAACGCATAGCTCAGGAATACCTGATTGAAGCTTACTATAGTTATGCTCGCTGGGGTGCAAAAGCCAAAGTCGCCGACTTAGAAAAACGCTACCCGCAACTGCTGGCTGCCATATTACAGCAAACCCGCGCCGCCCTCTGTGTCAATGAAACCGTCTTTGCCTTGGGGAGTGTCACATCCAACAGTTCTGCAACTTCTAGCAGTAGTGTCTCAGATACCCTAGATTTAAAAGCTATTCTCAAAGCTTCTCAAGCTATTTCTGGTGAAATCGAACTAGAAAAACTGCTTTCATCGTTGCTTTCCATTGTCATCGAAAATGCGGGGGCTGATAAATGTGTGTTCATGCTGATGCTGGACAATCGCCTGTTAATCAAAGGATCGATTACTGGAGAGTTAAAGCCTGTTGTTTTGCAGCGTATTCCCATTGAAGATAGCCAGGATATTCCCCACAAGCTCATTTACAAAGTCTTGCACAACCAGCAGACTGTTGTGCTGCTGGATGCAACAGCAGATCCCACCTTCGCCAACGACCCATACATCATACGTCAACAGCCGAAAAGTATCTTGTGTAGCCCGATTTTGCGTCAAGGGAAATTGATGGGTGTTTTATATCTGGAAAATAATTTAACAAAGGGGGCGTTTACAAGCGATCGCGTCGAACTATTGAATTTACTTTGCGCCCAAGCCGCCATTTCTCTAGAAAATGCCCGATTGTATGAACGTTCTCAGGAATATGCCCAACAGCTAGAGCGATCGTTTACCGAATTGAGTGCAAGTAACTCTCGCTTTGAAAGACTTGTAGACAATGTGCCTGGAGTGGTTTACCAATTTATCATGAGTCCTGATGGCATCCTATCCTTAAACTACATCAGTGCCGATTGTTACAGTTTCTACGAAATTACCCCAGAACAAGCCGCTGCCGATGCCTATTTTTTCGACAAAATGGTACATCCAGATGATATGCCTTCCTACCAACAAGCCTATATTGACACCGTTCAAAACTCTGCTCCTTGGCATTGGGAAGGGCGAATAGTCACTCGATCCGGCATTGTCAAGTGGATTTACGGAGAATCGCGAACCAAACAACTGGCTGATGGTTCATTCATTTGGGATGGATTGTTTTTCGATATTAGCGATCGCAAAATTGCTGAACTTGCTTTGGAACAAAAATCTCTCTTATTACAACAAGCTCAATTACAAATAATCCAAAGTGAAAAAATGTCTGCTTTGGGTAACTTAGTTGCTGGTGTGGCTCATGAAATGAACAATCCTTTGGGTTTTATCACCGCTAGTCTTAAACAAGCTAAACCCACTTTCGCTGATATTCTTGAACACTTAAAACTCTATCAAGAAAGTTTCCCCAATAAGAACGATGAAATTGTTGAACACGAGTCAGAAATTGATTTGGATTATAGCCTAGAAGACTTGCCTAAAATGCTTGATTCCATGACAATTGCTTGCGAAAGACTGAAAAGTATCAGCACCAGCCTCCGCACTTTTTCTCGTGCCGATCGCGATTACAAAGTGCCATTTAATATCCATCAAGGCATTGATAGCACAATTTTAATTTTAAAACACCGCCTCAAAGCTAGCGAACACCGTCCAGTGATTGAAGTTATTACTGAATATGGAAATTTACCGCAAATAGAATGTTTTTCTGGTCAATTAAATCAAGTGTTCATGAATATTTTGGCTAATGCCATCGAAGCTTTAGAAGAATCAAATAACGGACGCAGTTTTGAAGAAATTAAAGCTAATCCCAACTGCATTACAATTACCACTTCAGTGGCAAATAATCTCGTTAAAATTACCATTGCTGACAATGGTAAAGGAATGAGTGAATCAGTTAAACAAAAGGTTTTTGACCATTTATTTACTACAAAAGCTGTTGGTAAAGGTACTGGATTGGGGTTGGCCATCGCTCGACAAATTGTTGAAGAAACCCACGGAGGTAAATTGAGTTGCAACTCTGTTTTAGGTGAAGGTACAGAATTTATTATTGAAATTCCAGTGTCATAGCAAAAAGACGCAAAGAAATTCTTTGCGTCTTGAACAGGGATTTAAAAATGGGCATTTTCGGCGTTATATGTCACCATTGAGCGAAACTTTATCGCGCCAGTACCAGCTTAAAAGCAGGCTACCTGCTACCAGCTTAATTACTTCCAGTAGCCAATAACTACCGTGTAGTAAACCCATTGTTGATGGAATAGCAACAGCAGCTTCAAATAAATTTAGCTGAATTCCAATGGCACACATTTGCGGAGTCAAGAAGTAGGTGTCAAGCACAGCTACACTCAGCAGCAGCACAGATATCACAATACTGCTAATACCCCTTTGAAATTGCGTTTTACTTAAAACTAGCGCTCCAGTTAAGACTACAGCAGCAGATAATAATTCCATACGATTAAAATTCCAAAAAATCGCGTAGCCAGCTGTAGTAAAACCACCTTGGTTCATCATCCCAGAAAGATAAAGGCTAGGCATAATTACCCAGTCCAAAACTAGGCTTGCACTGAGCCAAAAGCCCAAAGTCAATATGATAGCGGTTTGCCAAATTGGCCGTTTGAATGCAACGTTAGAAATAGCAGTCATATAATAATTGCCTGTGTTGTATTCTTAGTTTCTAACTTCAACAGTTACTTTGACAACAAATATCAATTAACCTTTACATTGATTGCCAATTATAGAGGGCGATCGCTCTTAATTCTTCACTCAATCCCAAGTTATTTTAAAGAGATTTAAGAAATATTAAAAACCTTTAAAAACTAATTTTATCTATGGAAAAGCTCAATTTTAGTGTTAGCAATCCCATAAGTAGGGGCCTACAGCTGTACATTGGTGTTAACTTAACGTAAAACCCTTGTAATGACGTTAGAGCAAACTTACTCAATTATTAACTAATCCGGAATCACCCCACCCCGGTTTTGTCTAAAGCCAAAACCTCCCCTCCCCGCTTGCGGGGAGGGGATTGAGGGGCAAGAGTTTAACCTGAAGTTGACACCAATGGGAAAGGAAAGATCCCTCCTTCTCCCTTTTCCCTTTTCCCTTTTCCCTACCCAAAGGGTTTTGCCCCATACCCATTAATACTGCCAACATTTTAAATCCCAACCAGAATTTGCTATTGCAACGGCAGCAACATAATTATTAGCAGGTACTAATTCAAAAAGACTCCAATCTTGGGATATCTGTAACTTGGCTGGTGCTGTGGGAGTGAGGAATACTTCAACTTCCTCTAGTTGGGAGAGTCCGTCGCCGGTTGCTTTTAAATAAGCTTCTTTGCAAGTCCAGTAACGGAAAAATGCTTCTTGCTGTTGGTTTGAAGCAAGCGATCGCAGCATTTCATATTCTCTCGGTAAAAAGAACCGTTTGGCAAGAGCTTCTAAATCTGAGACGGGACGAATATATTCTAAATCTACACCAATTTCACGCTGACAGTTCACCGCACACAACCCTAATTCTTGGGAGTGAGACAAGTTAAACTCTAGTCCACTCTTGACAAATCTTTCTGCTAATACTGGTTTGCCACGCTGTTGATAGTTAAACTGAATTTCTGATGGCTTAATACCCAAATAACGGGATAATATACTCCGCAAAATCCCACGCCCAGCGATGAAACGCTGTTGGTGTTGTGGAAAATGAAATCGTTCAGCACGAGTAATTTCGTCACTGGAAAGGGTATTTCTTAAATTTTGTAACTGTGGTTCTGGTTGGTTAAGTTTGATACGCCATACATGAATTTCATCGGGTAACAGATTTAAATCTGTCGGTGCAGGTAGCCAGAGATGATTAGGAGCAGTCAAGGAAGTTGTACTCTAGTTGTTAGTTTACGACAATTATTATCAATGGATTTGGTTTAAATAGGTCTGCGTGTATATTTATCCTGAAGATAAGGCAGGGGGCACTCAAGATGAAGCAAGTTTCATAGTCAAATATGAAAGCGGTCTTTTCCCATTCCCTACTCCCTGCTTTCAAGTCATGAGGCAAGAGGGTTTTAGCTTTATAATTTAGCCATAAGTAAGAGTTAAAAAAATATATTCCCAAAAAATCAATATAAAACTTAATATTTTCTCAGCTTAGTAATGGCGATCGCTCTCAATGTCTATAAAACTACGCTTGTTTCTCTTAAAATCTACCAGAAGATTCATTAGATGTTAACTTATGCTGTAAACACAACTACTGAATACTGAGTTACAGTAGCTGGAATCGCTTTTCATGAACAATATTGTCATTTATTGCTGTCAATATATGTAATTTTTTTATGACTCTAGAAGTACGATACTGAAGTTAACTTAAATCTTCTGAAAGAGACTACATTAAAACCCTTGACAGAGAATAGTCAATTTTCTTTTGGTTAGAACATTAGCTATTACTCACAGAAATTAGGAATTATGTCTCTAAGTATTTTGGTATAACCTAAATTTTCCAATAGTAACCTAGTAGGTTCTATGGGTAGGTAAGGCATCATTAACAACTACCGATTTGAGTCAGGTAGCTGGAAATATTTACTCAAGATGCCTATACAAACAGAACCAGAAATCAGTCGAGTTGATTATGAAACAATGATTTGGCTATCTGAAGTAAATATCTGTTAGCTGGTAAATAATTTTTCCCATAAACTGTTAAATCTGGAACAAAAAAACTTAGTCAAAGCTTGTTAAAAATCTATTAGAATTAATTTTTCTAGAGATAGTGAGGATTAATGATCGCTAATTTGGGATACCTTGGCTTCTTTGTGGTGCTACTAACAGCGCTACTATTAGCAATTAAGCAAATGAGCGTTGCTTTGGATGAACTAGATATTGAACGCTTTACTCTCTGGACAGGTATTGCTTCTGTTATTGCTGGGATACCGACTATATTGTGGTAAATTTCTAGTCAATTCTTTGTTCTAACCATTCTAAAATTCGATTCCATGCCCACCAAATGTCAGGGTCTTTTAATTGCTGCTGGCATTGTTTACTACTCACATAACCAACATGACCGCCGTATTGAGTGAGTAACAAATCTATTGCTGGATTATCATCGCAAGCTGCTTCCAATTCCGGTATAATAGCCGGGTCAAAAAGTGGATCGTCGCCGGCATAAATAATCAACGTTGGTTTTGATATTTGGGGCAATATTTTCAAAGCACTACTAGCTTGATAGTATGCCTCCACAGAAGGAAAACCTAATCGATGAATTACCAATTCATTGTCAAATCCCCAGATACTATTTGCTCGTTCAATAGCTTCAGGGTCAAAGCTTCCGGGATGTATTTCGTGTAATCGCCACGCCAGTTTTTTTAAATCTTTGGCAATTCCCGCCTCTATATATCTGCCGAAAGGTTTTGTAACTAGATAAGATAGCGATCGCTGTGAATCTAAACTCGGACAAATTACCATACCACCGCCAATATCGCTATCTTCTAACTCTAAATCCCCATACTCTCTAATTACTTCCCCAGCAACTTTTACCCCCCACAGCGCCAATTGTCCACCCAAAGAAAACCCTGTAAACCAAAATTTTCCCGGACATCCCATTGCTTTGGCAGCCGCAGCAATGCGAACATAATCTTCCCCCTCATAAAGGCCATCGGAAGTCAAAGTAGGCGATAATTGGGCTGTTTTGCCGTGGGCCCGCCAATCAAATAACACCACAGCATACCCTAAAGCGAAAGCCTTACGTCCTAGCAGTCTCAAATACCATTGTGTTTCTAACTCTCCGGTAATCCCATAAGTGCCGATAATCGTACCACGGGCATTTTCTGGGATGGCAACCAAGCCAAAAATTGGCACACCTTCACTGCCAATAAAGATTTGTTCGTGATAGGACGGTTCTGGATGTTCAATGGTAGTTTCCCAATAACGTTTTCCCCACAAAGCAGTGTATACAGTCATGAGGGCACCGTTTTGTAAAAACCAAGACGGATTGTAGGAGGGAGTATAACACATCATAGACTATAGGATTTCGTAATATTTGAGTCTTGATTTCACCGTCATTTAATCTTAATATTTATGTAAGATTTAAAATCTTTTTTAGAAACGATTTAAAAATCTTTGTATCTATCAAAGGTTCTTATTTATCCTTAATAAGTAGTAATAATTTTTTAAGAATGCCGAGGATTCTTGTCATAGACGATGACCCAGCGATTTCAGAACTAGTTGCCGTCAACTTGGAAATGGCTGGCTACGATGTTAGTCAAGCTGAGGACGGCATCAAAGGTCAAGCGCTGGCTCTCCAGCTACAACCAGACTTGATCATGCTCGATCTGATGCTGCCTAGAGTGGATGGATTTACAGTTTGCCAACGCCTGCGCCGGGACGATCGCACCGCCGAGATTCCCGTGTTAATGTTAACGGCGTTGAGCCAAACCCAGGACAAGGTAGAAGGCTTTAACGCCGGCGCAGATGACTACCTCACCAAGCCCTTTGAAGTTGAAGAAATGCTAGCAAGGGTGCGGGCACTTTTGCGGCGTACAGACCGCATTCCCCAAGCAGCCAAGCACAGCGAAATCCTCAACTACGGCTCACTCACCCTCGTTCCTGAAAGATTTGAGGCGATATGGTTCAACGAAACAGTGAAATTGACTCACTTGGAATTTGAGCTACTTCACTGCTTGTTGCAACGCCACGGTCAAACAGTTTCTCCCAGCGAAATCCTCAGAGAAGTTTGGGGTTACGACCCTGATGACGACATCGAAACAATTCGCGTCCATATTCGTCACCTAAGAACCAAACTAGAACCAGATCCCCGCCACCCCCGCTACATCAAGACAGTGTATGGTGCAGGATATTGTCTAGAGTTACCGAGTATACCTCCAGCCGCCGAGGGAGCTTCTGTAACAGTGGTGGAATGAAATCACCGCAGCAGTTCTGAGTAGTAAGTGAGATTTTCCAACTTGTAGAGACGTTGCATTGCAACGTCTCTATATTTTTAGAATCCTAAAGATAAATGGTATCAAAATTGCAGGATACATTGGTGACTGAGAGTTTGTTTGAAAAGTGGTTAATTGTGATTTTTATTACCCCCCTTAATCCCCCCTTGGTAAGGGGGGAAACAATAAAATCTAGTTCCCTCACGCCACTTGCTTCAAGCCGGGGAACCCGTCCAACGCAGTGGCTCCCCTTTATAAGGAGAGGGTTAGGGTAGGGTAAAAATATTTGATACATCAATCATGACTTTTCAAACATCCTCTGAGATGATAGGCCAAATTCTCGGTGGACGCTACCAAATTTTGTAATAACTTGGCAATGAAACAAGCACCCATACATTTGCCAGAAATCAATTACGTTTATGGTTTTCTTCCATAGCTTACGTTTTGATTAATGCTTTGTGTCAAAAATGTTTAACTAAAACCGAATTACAAAATGCTACTGTTGGGACTATTCGTAGCAAATTATTAAAGATGAAAATCGAAAATCCAGCATTCGACTATGACAATAATAAACATGACTATGCACAAGTCAGAAGGGCTGATAAACGAATATTCTCATATGTTCAGTCTGCTCTTGTTGACTTCAATACCGTTATAAATATTGGAGCAGGAACCGGTTCCTATGAACCACAAGATAAATATGTGATTTCAGTTGAGCCGTCTTCTGTTATGCGAAAGAAGCGACTTGCTCTCGGAAGAAATCCCGCGATAAATGCCTTTGCAGATAACTTGCCATTCGAGGATATGTCATTTGACGTTTCTTTGGCCATCTTGACAATACACCACTGGCCGGACTTGAAGGCGGGGCTTGAGGAAATCAAGCGAGTTACTCGAAGCAAAATCGTGATTCTGACTTACGATCCAGAAAGACTAGCAGACTTCTGGAATGTCAATTATTTTCCTAAAGTGGTGGAAGTGGAGAGCAAGAGGTATCCTGTCCTTGGTACTATTTCTTCAATATTGGGTAGTACACCCAAAGTATCAAAAATCAGGATACCCTTTGATTGCACAGATGGATTTCAAGAAGCTTTTTATGGTAGACCTGAGTTTTTCCTGAAAGAGGAAGTTCGTCAAGCGCAGTCTGCTTGGGGGTTCATCGACAAGGACATCGAACATGAGTACGTCGAACATCTGCGTTCAGACATTCAATCCGGTGAATGGGACAGATTGTATGGATTTCATCGAGAGATGCCATTTTTTGAAGGTGCATATCGGATGCTAGAATTTAACCTCACAGATGCTTCAACTTGATAATGCTACTGTCATGTTTTTTGCACGAAATTCCGCACAAAAAATACCCCTGTTTGATGCGTTGCAGAGTAGGTCAAAAAGTCTATATATGGAATTTAAGCGAGGACAGTATTAAATAATTAGTCCTCAGCACCCGAAATAATCTGATTTTTCAAGAGTTTAACGACTATAAACCTTCCATAAAACAAAATAAAGAAGATTATTTTCAAGTGGATAGGTCGCACTTCCAGAAGTACAGGATTGAGAATTAGACTTCTTGCATAAGTCGGGATAAGGGGCAGGGGGAAAGAGTAAAGGTTTTGTATTGTCCCCTTCCCCAATAAAGATGCATCCCTTTTCCCAACTCTTGCAAAAAACACTTTTGCAAGAGCTATGTCACCTCAGAACGCGCTTTTTTGGTGTCAACTGCGATCGCCCACGGTAAATTCTCTAAAATAATTTGCAGTCTGGGACTTGAAGTAACTGGTTCAATCGAGTCTGGGAAAAAGCAAACTGCTTCTACAGTAGTTAAGTGAAAATCTTGTTTCACTTTATCGATGGTGAATTGACTGTAGGGCATAGTAATTCGTAATTTATTGACAACCCTACTGGTCTGTTCCATTAATTTTGTAGAAAAAAAATGTCCGTAGTAAGGACTTTAGCCCTTGATTTTTAAACACTTTAGTGCTTACTACAAACCTTTCAGAACTAATGGGACAGACTAGTACCTCCTCAATTAACCTTCCAATGCCTTAGCAGTTTTCTCCTTATCCAACTTCAGAATTAACACACCCAAGGGTGGTAAACATAAATCCAAGGAATAAGGACGACTGTGCAAAGACCAATCATCTGTCCACTTACCGCCTAAGTTCCCCATATTACTGCCGCCATACTGACGGGCATCGCTATTGAACAACTCGGTATAAAATCCCTTTTCGGGTACACCAATACGGTAGTGAGAATGGGGTTGCGGTGTGAAGTTGCAAACCACGATCGCAAAGTCTTCAGTATCCTTGTCACGACGGATAAAGGAAACTACACTGTGGCGGTTATCGCTACAGTCAATCCACTGAAACCCTGGCTCAGCAAAATCCTGGGTGTACAAAGCTGGTTCGCTACGGTAAAGACGGTTTAAATCTTGGAAAAATGTTTTTAACTGTTGATGTGGTTCATACTGTAATAAATGCCACTCTAAGTCAGCCCAAACATTCCATTCACTCCACTGTCCAAATTCCATGCTCATAAACATGGTTTTCTTGCCTGGGTGAGCGAACATGTAAGTAAACAAGCAACGCACATTGGCGAACTTCTGCCATCTATCTCCCGGCATTTTGTCAATCATGTTACTCTTGCCATGTACCACTTCATCGTGGGACAAGGCCAACATGAAGTTTTCACTGTGGTTATACCACATACTAAAGGTGATATTGTTTTGGTGGAACTGGCGGAACCAAGGATCCATGTTGAAGTAGTCCAACATATCGTGCATCCAGCCCATATTCCACTTCAAGTTAAAGCCCAGTCCGCCTGTGTAGGTAGGCCAAGAAACCATCGGCCAAGAAGTGGATTCTTCAGCAATTGAGAGAATTCCCGGAAAATAGCTGAAGATAGTGTGATTTACTTGGCGGATAAAATCTGCTGCTTCTAGGTTTTCTCTGCCGCCGTATTGGTTGGGCAGCCATTCTCCTGGTTTGCGGCAATAGTCATTGTAGAGCATTGAAGCCACAGCATCGACACGAATCCCATCAATGTGGTATTTGTCAAACCAAAACAGGGCATTTGCCATCAAAAAATTTCTGACTTCGTGGCGACTGTAGTTGAATACCAAAGTACCCCATTCTTTGTGTTCGCCTTTGCGGGGGTCGGCGTGTTCGTATAAGTGGCTACCATCAAAGAATGCTAAACCATGACCATCTTTCGGGAAGTGACCAGGAACCCAATCTACAATGACGCCGATTTCGTTTTCATGACATTTGTCAACAAAATACATTAAATCTTCAGGCGTACCAAATCGGGAAGTAGGCGCATAATATCCAGTTACTTGGTACCCCCAAGAACCATCAAAGGGATGCTCAGCAATGGGTAGCAATTCTATGTGGGTGTATCCCAATTCTTTAACGTAGGGGATCAGTCGGTCTGCTATTTCCCGATAAGTTAAAAAGCGTGCACCTGGTTTAAGTTCGGAAACAATAACTACAGGTTCGGTTTCACCATTGGGGAGTTTAGCTGGTTCAGCACTAGAAGCGTGTAACCAAGAGCCTAAATGTACTTCATAAACAGAAACCGGCCCAGTTAAGGGGTCATTGTGACGCCGCTTTTCCATCCAGGCTTCGTCATTCCAAGTGTAAGCATCTAAATCAGTGACAATGGATGCCGTTTTGGGGCGGGGTTCCTGCTGGAAACCGTAGGGATCGGATTTTTCGTAAATGTGGCCTTCAAAATTTTTGATTTCATATTTGTAATGTTCGCCCACTCCAATTTCTGGAATGAACAATTCCCAAACCCCAGTGGGGCCTTTACGCATTTGGTGTTTGCGCCCATCCCAGTAGTTAAAATCTCCCAAAATGGAGACATTGCGGGCGTTGGGTGCCCAAACAGCAAAATAAACGCCCTTGACACCATTTATTTGGGTGGGGTGCGCTCCCAGTTTTTCGTAAATTCGATGATGGTTCCCTTCACCAAACAAATGCAAGTCAAAGTCTGTCAAATTGGGAGAACGGAAAGCGTAAGGGTCATAGGTGACACGTTCGTGTTCCCCTTCTTTAATCCGTAATTGGTAGTTTGCCAGTTCTGCGGTTTCAATGGTGCATTCAAAAAAGTTGGGATGATGAACTGCTTGCATTGGGTATTCTTTCCGTTGTTCGGGAAGAATGACCCATGCTGCACTTGCATTTGGTAGGTAGGCTCGCACAGCCCAGGCAGTTTTGCCATTGTGTTCTATGGGATGTGAACCTAGTATTTCAAAGGGATCGTGATGTTGGTTCCAAACGATGCGGTTAACCTGTTCAGGAGCGATCGTGGTCATGGACATGAAGCTACCTACGTGTAATAACGTGATTGACTAAACGTACTTTTTTAATATCTATATATATTCTTTACATTTATTTGCAATTTTGTCGCCATCGTTATCCTACCTCAGAAATAATTATCTGTATTTTGGGTATGGGGGATTGCAAAGAAGGGAAAAGGGTAAGAGGCAAGGCGAAAATCCTTCCTTTTCCCTTTAACCTTTCCCCTTTTCCCTACCCGAAGGGTTTTGACTAAATACTTAAAAATGGGAAAAACTGGAGTAGGGTTTTACGTATACGAAGTAAAAAAATTTGGTCGCGAATTTTGGGGTCTAGTTTTGGTGGGGGTGCCTGTTGCAACTGTATTTCTAACTGGGCATATTCGGCAGCAGTCAAAAATCTACCATCAATGGGCGATCGCCCTTCTATAATAATCTGTGCCCGTAATATCTCTTCTGGTATGTCCTCTGGGGGTGGTAATGCTATTACTGGCGATCGCCTATAACTACTTAACAATACAATTGTTGTAATTATTACATTTACTAAAATTAATTGTACTATTTTTTTGATTTTAATATTTGATAATAAGTATTTTACCTGAGATGACATAACTGGTGTTGGAGCAAACTCTTACACTGCGTTGTCAAAATATGCTGACATGGAAAAATTCTGAAATTGTTAGTTAATAAGCGTTGAATTTTAGCAATATTTAAGAAGCCTAAAACATAGGCTTCTTAAATTGGTGTAAAATCTCGTACTTCTACGTAAATGCAGGCTAAGGGAAGCATCTTTGCCAGGAGAAGGGTACAGAAGTTGGAAATTTTGAATTCTGCTACGAAGTCGGAGATCGGGCTTCCTTTAATCTCAACTTCACTAAGGGAGTTCCAAGCCAAAAAATATTCCATAGAAGATTCTTAAGTGTTGACTGTTGACTGTGAACTGGAGCCACTGCGGTCTTAGGGTTTCCCAAAATAAAGCAAGTGGCGTTCAACAGTCAACACTTTAACCGGAATAATTTATTTTTTGGAGTTTGCCAATTGTGCTTACTCGACGAATGAGCAAGCTAGACCAGCGTTTCCCACATCAGCTCTACAAAATTCTCACACTAGAACACACAGCGGCAGCTTTTATGTGAACTTGATGAATTCAAGTTTTTGGTGAGTAGCTTTGTTAGTAAGCTATTCTCGGCTGACTTTAAATCAATTTTCAGAGTGCTTTATTTAGGACTAGCAGTCGGGGTAGCTGCGGGGGTAGCTGCGGGGGTAGCTGCGGGGGTAGCAGGCGCGTCTGTTGGTTCACCTGTAGCAGCTGGAGTACTAGTACCAGTACCACCATTTTCACCACCACCTTCACAAGCTCCAAGCATTGCAGCCAGACTTAACATGAGAGCCAAACCAAAGATTTTTGTTTTCATAACTCCTCTTTCACCAATTGTGGCTAGAAAAATTTTTCGCCTGTTGAATACGATACCGTATTTATTGCTTTTTTTTAAATGCTGTAAGACTACATACTTAAAAAAACAATCCTTCGGGGTATTGTTTTTCAAACTAGGTATCGTACAGGCATTTGATTGGTTTTTTGAACTCAGGAGCAAAATCCAAAGCACTAAATTGTTTTCTCAGCTGAGTTATCATAGCAAAAATTTTATCTCAGAGTATTGCACCTTACGGCCATCCGTTGCCATACTTTAGGTGCAATATATCTAAAGAGCCAGTTATTCAGTCTATAATCGCTGATTGCAAGATTCTAATATCTAGAGGATGCAAACATTGATATAGCTAGCTATTACAAGAGTTAAAAGGGTGTAGTCTGTTATTTGTGTTTATTGCATATAAGGGTATTTGAACCTGAGCAAAAATAGACAATCAATTGAAAGTAGAGTATTTTCCATCTAAAAAAACTTATGGTTGTTGCTCGTAAATCAACTGTTTCTACAAAGAATACTGGGTTTTGGCGAGATTCAATTCTTTCTTTGGGTAGGCGACGACGTTCTGCGCGTCTGGAGTCAACAGCACAGAGTGATTCTATACCTATTAGCCCAGCGGCACCAGTATCCTCTACAACAAGAAAGCATTCCTCAAAAAAATTATCGATTTCTTCTACGAATGAGGCAGTAATGCCAAAATTACCTAAAGAGTTGGGCAGACAACAACTGCCAAATCTTAACGACCAATCGAATCAAAGCAACAAGAGTCCAGAGACAGGTTTTCTTGGTCTTCCCATCATGTCTGGTTCTGGAGCAACACCCTTATGGTTGCTGCGTTTATACACTTTTCATCGTTATTCATCAGTTTTGGCATTTTTGTTAGTAGCAGCGACACTTGCAGTTTATGGCTGGACAGTGTATTCTCAAGAGCTTTGGAGTCAGTCGTATCGCAGACTGCAAAATCTCCAACGTCATGAGCGGCTCTTGACAACAACTAACGCAACGCTGACAAACAAAATGGCACAGGAAGCAGAACAGTCAAAAACAGGGCTGGTATCGCCAACTCCTGAAGGAATGATTTTCTTACCTCCTGCATCTTCTAACTCTGAACTAGCATCGCCTAACACAAAACCAAATCCTCAACCTCAACAACAAACAGTCTCGCCGTTGGGGTATTGAGGGGATGAGGGGATGGGGGAGA
>NZ_JACKZU010000059.1:0-27918 GCF_014222165.1 Nostoc sp. 2RC | reverse complement strand
TTATTATGTTCTATATCGATAAATTCAAAATGAATGTCAGCATTTTTATCTACAAATTGAAAAGCCTCACTTCGGTAAAAAATAAATTTAGTTTTAATTGTGTCATCTGCTTGACAGACAATTTTGACTGCCTGTTCCCAAATAAATCGATCTAAATTTGCAGGTAGCTTTATCGATAGCCCTAAACTAAAAACAGTGCTATCCGGATGAAGCATATTATCCAGATATAAGTCTCTTTGTGTAGTTGTTAGCCGCGAAAGTTTTCCGATCCTTGATGGTTCAAACGTATCATCTAGTATATTTCCTGCTACCAAAGCCATAAATACTTCGGAAATGGAAATAGTAGAAATATCTGTATCGTGAGTGTTGTTAATCATAAATCAAGATTCCATTGTGTAAAGATTTACTTGACAAATTTAGAATTATTCTGATGTACAGGAAGTTCAATTAAAAACTCAGTTCCTTGTTCTGGGATTGAGGAACAAGTTAATTTACCTGCATGTTTATCTACAATGATTTTGTAACTAATAGATAGTCCTAACCCAGTACCTTGACCGATAGGTTTAGTAGTAAAGAAAGGATTAAAAATTTGTGAAATAATCTCTGGAGTCATCCCAAGTCCATTATCAGCAATCCGAATTAATAGCGAATTTTCTTCTAATAATTCAGTAGTGATTTTGATGTAAGCCGGATTTATTTGAATTTCTGCTAATGAACGGACAGAGTTATACTCTTCTAAAGCATCAATAGCATTAACTAGCAAATTCATAAATGCTTGATTGAGTTGACTGGGATAACAGTCTACTAATGGTAAACAGCCATAATTTTTAATAATCTTAATCTTAGAATTTCCGGAGTCATTTTTGAGTCGATGCTGTAAGATGAGCAAGGTATTATCAATACCGTCATGAATATTAACTGCCTTGATTTCTGCTTCATCTAAACGTGAAAAGTTACGTAAGCTGAGAACTATCTGCCGGATGCGATCGGCCCCGACTTTCATGGAAGATAATAATTTGGGTAAATCTTCGAGCAAAAATTCCAAATCGATATCTTGTTGTTCTGCTAGCATTTGAGGAGTTAAATCAGGTGATACTTGCTCGTAAATTTTGATTAAAGTTAATATATCTTGAGTGTATTCACTGGCATGAGTAATATTGCCATAAATAAAGTTAATTGGATTATTAATTTCATGAGCTATACCAGCAACTAATTGGCCTAAACTAGACATTTTTTCCTTTTGAATCATCTGTAATTGTGTAGCTTGTAGTTGCTGTAGTGCAAATTCTAGCTGTTGTGCTTGTTCTTCTAAACGCAGATTTTTTTCATGTAATTCCTGCGTTCTGGCTTCGACTTTTAGCTCCAGATTTTTGCTATAATTTTCTAACTCTTGGTTAGCTTGTTGTAAATTATCATTAACTTTAGATAAATTAGTATAAAGCTTTGCATTTTGAATAGAAATGGCTGCTTGAGAAGCCAAAATTTTTAAAACTTCTAAGCGTTCAGTAGTAAATGCATTTGCTGTCAAATTATTTTGTAAATATAAAATTCCAATAAGTTTACTTTGATAAATTATTGGCATACATAAAATAGACTTACATTGATTGTTGATAATATAAGAATCGCTAACAAATATTCCTTCGTTACTCGCATTACCAAGAACTAAACTTTCCTTAGTTCTGGCAACATAGTTAATGACTGATACTGGCAAATATTGAGTATTATCTAAAGGAATTGAAGTTTCTAATAAGAGTCTATTGTTATTAACACTGACCACAGCTTCTATTACCATTTGACCATTTTTTTCTAAAAGGAAGCAACTGCTTTGGGCACCAGCATTTTCCATAACAATGGTCATTAACTTTACAAGCAAATTATCTAGTTTGATTTCACTAGAAATCGCTTGAGAAGCTTTAAAGACTGTATTTAAATCAAAAGCTGCTAAATTATTTATTTTGCTGGAAGTAGTAGGTAAACCAGCCTTCAAACTCGATGATTCTTGATTTAATCTTAACGGGCAATAGTCTGGATATTTTGATTCTAATTCACTAACTTTTGTAGTAGCTCCCCAACGTATATATGCATGATAAGATTCTTTTAGATAAAAAATAGCTTGCTTGTCTCTACCACGAGAAAAGTAAAATTCGGCTGCTAATTCATTGGCTAGTGCTTCTTCTTGCACATATCTTTGTTCTTTTGCTCCTTGAATAGCTAGCTCATAATACTCCATTGCTACGAAAGTATGTCCTAAAATTCTTGCTTTTTCTGCCTCTATTAGATTGTATTTATGTTGATAATTAGCGGGGGCATGACTGGCCCATAACTCCATTTTT
This sequence comes from Nostoc sp. 2RC, assembly GCF_014222165.1. Lineage (NCBI taxonomy): Bacteria > Bacillati > Cyanobacteriota > Cyanophyceae > Nostocales > Nostocaceae > Nostoc > Nostoc sp. 2RC. The sequence continues at coordinate 25,585 of NZ_JACKZU010000059.1, read as the reverse complement.
TCCTGATTGTCATTGATAATATCTAGATATTGTTGTTGAATTTCCGGTTCAACATTGGGATATAAACCAATCAAAGCTAAAGAATAATATAAGTTATGGATGCCAACTGACATCATTCCCATAACACCACTTAAATATTCTGAAGCTAATTTAGCATTATCAACTGCTTGAGTGTAATCTTTGAATAAGTAGAATAAAATTATTTTGGCAACATATACAACAAACAAAGAAGTAGTATTATTAGTATTGTGTAAATATGCCACCATTGATGTTTCATCAAAGCTATCACCAACTAAAAAATATTTATTGGGTGACAAACCTTGTAAATTTAATGATAGTTGATGCCAAACTTTAATATAATTTATTGGAAAATCTAGTTTAAATTTTTTTAGTAAATCGATATATGAAGCTTGTTGTTGAGCTACTAATTCCAGTTGTTCGCCACTGAAAAATATATGACCACAATAGTGAACAGAGCAATAGCCAACATATTCTAGATCTCCAATTTCTAAGGCGCTTTGAATACCTTCTTGTAGAGGAGCTATTGTTTCTCTAATATGCTCTTTCCAATGAATGGTAAAACCATAAAATGGTGCATATACTTTGCTTTTCAGTTCAATAACTTGGAATTGATCTAATATCTGCCAAGCTATTTGACCAGAGTGGTATCCTGCATCAATATTTTCTAGATAGCCACACAAAAGCATACCATAGTAAGCATATCCGTGGGCAGCTAAAGGTGAATGACCGTGCTTGATGCAGAGATTCACAACAGTCAAGATGATCTGGGGAAAATTTGTCTTTGTTGGGTTAGCAATAAAAGCAGCACCAGCAATAGTCACAAGGATTTTTAAAGCCGCAAGTATGTAAGGATCTTTAACAACTGGAAAATCTTCTAAATCCTGAAGTTGAGGTAAATTAGCTACAGTAGTTTCCTTAGTTGGTGTCTCTGATAAAGGTATCCCTAGCATTGCGATGGCTTCTAATCCAGTATCAATGGCTTGAAGCATTTGATTTTCAGCCATATAAAACTGAATCTGTAATTGATAAGTCTTTACTATATCGAGAACATTGGTAGCTCTTTCTAAAATAGTTTGAGTGAGGATAGCTGCGCGTTTAAAGTTAGTATTTAAGTATTCTATTTCTACACTTTCTAGATGCAGTGCTAGTATTAAATCATAGTTAGTTTCCCAACTTGATAATTCCAGCAATTCTAATCCAGTTGTTGAATAATTCAAAGCGGCTTCGTATGCTGATGCTGCTTTTGCTTTTTGACTAGCTATCAAATTTAATTTGGCTAGTCTATCTCTTTGAAGCTGCTCGTAAATAAATTCAGTACCAAAATTTAGATGATTGACAATATCAAAAATATTTTCTTCAATTTCTTCTGTTTGATAATATTCTAGTAATAATTGACCAATTTTCAGGTGAGTTTGTTTTTTTTGCGACTCTGGAATCAGAGAATAAGCTGCTTGCTGTACGCGATCGTGTAAAAACTTATACGTAATTTTGAATTCCTGAGAAGCGCAAAATAATGGAATTCTGTAGTTTTCACTTAGTGGTAAGATTAAACTTGCTTGCAGTGCTTCCCACAAATCAGATGCAGTTTCTGACTGAGATTTTTCATTGACAATTGCCAGAATATCTATACTAAAACGATTTCCTATACAAGCAGCTAATTTTAAAATTTTTTGTGTCTGTTGAGGTAGTTTTTTAATATTTCTAGCAATTAAGTCTATGGCATCATAATCTGTAATACCAATGGTTTGAATTTGATTTATCTCCCACTGCCATACTCCATTTTCAAAGTCAAAACTTAATAGTTTTTCCTGATACATAGTTTGGAGTAACTGATTTAATAAAAAAGGATTTCCTTGGGTTTTATTAAAAATCAGGTCGGCTAATGCTTTTGTTTTTTCTGTAGAGCTATGAAAGCTATCAGCGATTAATTCACAGACATTTTCAATGTTTAAAGGTTGGAGAATAATAGTATTGACAAATGTTCCTGATTTTTGAATTTCATTTATAGTTTGAAATAAATAATGAGTCGATATAACTTCGTTATCCCGATAAGCTCCAATCATTAATAAATATTGGCTATCAGGCTCAATCATCAGTGTCTTAATCAATTTTAAAGAGGCTAAATCTGCCCATTGTAAATCGTCTAAAAATAAAACTAGCGGGTGTTCTTTTTGAGTAAACACCTGAATAAAATTTTGAAATACACGGTTGAAACGATTCTGTGATTCGGTTGCTCCTAGTTGCGGAACAGGTAGCTGTTGACCAACAATTTTTTCAATTTCCGGTATAACATCAATAATAACTTGACCAATGTCACCAAATGCTTCTAAAAGCTTTTGTTTCCATTTAAGTATTTTTTCTGGGCTTTCTGTTAGTAGTTGTTGGGTTAATTCTTGAAATGCTTGAATTAAAGCAGCATAGGGAATATTCCGCTTTAATTGATCGAATTTGCCGGATATAAAATATCCCCTTTGCCGGATAATAGGTTTATGAATTTCATTAACTAAACAAGATTTACCAATCCCTGCATAACCAGAGACTAACATCATCTCAGATTTTCCAGTGCTGATGCGGTCAAAAGCTGATATGAGACTAACTACTTCTTGTTGGCGTCCATAGAGTTTTTGAGGAATCGTAAATTGGCTAAATTTATCTAATTGTCCAGGAATAAAATTTTCAAACTTGCCATTACTTGTTAATTCTTTGAGACAAATTTCTAAATCTGCTTTTAGTCCTAAGCTACTTTGATATCTTTCTTCAGCAGTTTTAGATAATAATTTCATGACAATATGAGATAAACCCTGTGGAATTTGTGGATTCACTTGATGAGGAGGTATGGGTTGTTTCGCAATATGACAGTGAATTATTTCTAAGATATCAGTGGAATTAAATGGCAATTTGGAAGTTAAAAGTTCATACAAAGTTACGCCTAAAGAGTAAAAATCTGTGCGGTAATCAATTGACCTATTCATGCGCCCTGTTTGCTCTGGAGACATATAAGCAAGTGTTCCTTTGAGCAAATTAGGGTTACTAATAATAGCATTTTCTTTTGATAAACGTGATGCAATGCTAAAATCAGTTATTTTAACTTGTAGTGATTTCGGATTAATAATTATATTTTGTGGCTTAATATCTTTATGAATAATATGCTGCTCGTGCAAACTGGCAATAATATCTGCTATTTGAATGGCGATTTTTAAGCTATCTATTATGTTCAGTTGAATATGATTATCTATATATTGTTTGAGATTTTGACCTTCAATATCTTCTAAAACTAAAGTAATACAATTTTGAAAATCTTCTAAAGCGTATACTTTAATAATACCTGGTAAATCTATATGTCTAGAAATTTCATATTCATGCTTAAATTCTGTAACATTCTCAAGATTCAAATATTCGCTTTTAAGACTTTTTAAAATGATGTTTTTTTGATTGTGAATATCCAGCGCTCTATAAACAATAGTTTCTAATCCTTCCGAAATTTTTTCTATAACTTTATAGTTAGAATTCGTGATCATTAATTTATATCTTTACTTTCAAATAAATTTGCTAATTTCAGGCTTTTACTTGCAATGTAAATTTTGAATTATATAATTTCATCTCTTATACTTAGCAAGTAATATACATTTACCTAGATTTTACTTTCCTCAAGATTTGATTGTAATCGGCTAATATACTATTGTTTACTAACTTTCGATGCACAAGCTTCTATGTAATTACCGTCTTATTTTCACTCAAAGATAGTAATTTTGACTGGGAGTGGGGAATGAGGAGTAATCAGGTATAAAAGAGTGCAGGAGTGAAAAGAAGAATTTTTATATTTAATTCCCCAGTTTATACCTCATTTATTTGCAAAGTGCTGTACTTTATTTGAAGGAAACTGCCATTTTAGATAACGAGTCCACAATCTTACTGAGGATTTTAGTTTTTGCTAAGTTGCTGTAACATACACTAGAGTACATTACGCTTTGTAAAGCGATCGCTCACTCAAATTCTTCAAAAACAAGGCTTAAACAACTGACATTAAACCCAGTCTTAATAAGTAACCAAGAATTTCTCAGTGTGAATTAAATTAAAAACTGCTCTTGCTCAAACCAAGCAAAAGCAGTTTTAACACCAAAGCCCAAAATTAAAAATTTATGCTTCTTCAAGTTCCAATTGAGCCACCGTAACGGCATTAAAAGCAAAAGCTAAAACTAAGGGCATTGGAGACTGGAACCAAAAGGTCACAAGAATAGCGAAGATTGTCCCAATTACCGCTGAGGTAGACCATAATCGTTCTTCAAAGGTTAATCCTTTTTCAGCTTTAATCAATCTGAGAACATGAACAGGAATTGGTTCTGGCATTACACAACCCGGAGGAAAAGCCCAGTAGTTATTACGCCGTTCGACAAATAAATCTGTCCAACCATTTTCTTGGCACCATGCTTCAATCCATTGAAGTGAATAATGATTAATCATCGCAGTTGTCAGTTCTGTTTGTGGATTTGTGTAGTTGGTGAAGATAATCTTTCAGGGATTCCCAGAAGAATTTAACTAATTAAGTCTAAAATTCACTCTATCTCTAGTATTTTTAAGCTTTGTTAAGGAGTTGAGATTGATTACTATCGCTCAAACCTCGCTTTACTTAATTAAAAGCCTAGCAGTTGATAGAATCTGTTTACTTCAAATGACAATAAACTTTACGTGGAAAAATTCCAGGTTAAGAATTGTAAATTCAATTGTCAGTTTTATTGCTTAAAAAATATGTCGTAGGCAATAGGGAATAGGTATTAGGGAGTAAGTCTTTGGAGTTTTATCTAGCTTTACAAAAATCAAAAAAATTCATATGCCAATCCTATTTGAGTTGTGAACAATATCGGTGTTGATCGTTGACTGTCAATGGTTAACAGTCAACAACCCTAACACGTAATATTTCACAAATTATTTGGGATTGGTATATGTATCTGAAAAACTACATTTAAAAATCAACGATTGTAAATAAATCAATGCCCGCAGTTATTATATTGAAAGTTAAGAAATTCTAAAAATAAACGAGAGCTGACGGTTGTTGACTGTTAACAGTTGCAATGGAATATTTTTAGTTGCAAGTCGCTGATTTGTATCAGTCTTTGGTAATAATTTTGCTGGCAGTTAGGAGCGATATCGGTTGTTACGTTACAAAATATTAAGCAGGGAAATTGTAGATTCCCCAAATTTAACAGCGGGATTGTTAATACTCAACAGTCAATAGTCAAAATGGGGTAAGCTGACAATGCAGCGATTGTACACGAAATTGGCTCTAGATATGTTTTTGCGGCAAGGATTAGCGTTACTTGTAGGAATTATGATATGGTGCGTGGCTTATCCTGCACTGGCAGTAGACTGGACTCATCCACTTTCATTTAGTAATGCACAGTTGTCAAGACGTGATTTTTCTGGTCAAAATTTACAAGCTGCGGAATTTTCCAACGCCAATATGGAATTCGCTAATTTTACCAACGCTGATTTGCGGGGAGCAGTATTGAGCGCTTCGGTGATGACACAGGTAAATCTGCACGCAGCCGATTTAACGAATGCAATGGTTGATCAGGTAAACTTGACTAAAGCAGATTTGAGCGATGCAGTCCTCAAAGAAGCCCTTTTGCTCCGGGCCATATTTAATGATGTGAATATAGACGGTGCAGATTTTACAGATGCAATTTTGGATAAAGCACAAATCAAAGAACTATGTGCAAAAGCTAGTGGTGTGAATTCCAAAACAGGCGTGCAAACTAGTGATTCTCTGGGATGTTAATGAAACGTGTAGGTGTAATTGGTGGCGGACAACTTGCCTGGATGATGGCAGATGCAGCACAGAAGCTAGGAATAGAATTAGTAGTACAAACTCCTAGTGAAGGCGATCCTGCGGTTTCAATCGCCCAGGAAATTGTTTTTGCTGCGGTAGATGATGCCAATGCTACAGAAATATTAGCAAAAAAATGCGATGTCATCACCTTTGAAAATGAATTTGTAAACCTAGATGCTTTATCTGTTTTAGAAAAGCAAGGGGTTTGTTTTCGTCCAAGATTGAATGCATTAACACCTCTTTTAGATAAATATCATCAGCGCTGCTATTTAAGGGATTTAGGCTTACCAGTTCCGCAATTTTTCGCCGTCGAAGAAACTGAAAATCTCAAATCTCAAATAGAGTACTTAGGTTTTCCTGTAGTTCTCAAATCCCGACGCCACGGTTATGATGGTCAGGGTACTTTCATCATCAAAGACTCCGCTACTTTAAAAGAAAAATTAAGTTATGAAACTATAACAAAAACTGCAAGTCAATCGCTTTTCTTGTTAGAGGAATTTGTACCTTTTGTCAAAGAACTAGCAGTCATAGCAGCTCGTTCCTTAGATGGGGAAATTGTCATCTATCCAGTGGTAGAAACCCAGCAAGAACAACAAGTGTGTAGGCGAGTAATTGCGCCAGCTGAAATTTCGTCGGATGAAGCAGCACAAATACAAGCGATCGCCCATACTTTATTGAATAGCCTGCAAGTAGTAGGAGTTTTTGGGATTGAGTTATTTCTGAGTGCTGATGGTAAAGTGTTAGTCAATGAAATTGCTCCCCGTACTCATAATTCTGGACATTTTTCCCTTGACGCCTGTGAAACTTCCCAGTTTGAACAACAGCTTAGGGCAGTTTGTGGTTTATCCTTGGGAAATCCGAGTTTGCAGTCTCCTGGCGCTGTGATGGTGAATTTGTTGGGGTATGAAAATTCTGACAGTGATTACCAAAATCAACGCCAACAAATAGCAGAAATTCCCCAAGCCCACATCCATTGGTATGGAAAAACTCAATCTCGTCCTGGGCGGAAGTTGGGGCATGTCACCGTTTTGCTGGATAATCAAAATCGAGAACAGGCGATCGCACTTGCCCAAACAATAGAATCCATCTGGTATCCACAGTGAATTTGGCAGAAACTTTCGATGTTGGACACACAACATCTTTTTGAAGGCTATAATGAGTTAGTTGCACTACGACGTTGGTGACTGCCATCAAGTTTTTTGATCTATGCCTTTAAAGAAAAGGGAGTCAACTAGTCTCGTGGCAGTAGACCGGGCATGTACCCGGAAACTTTAAACGAGAAACTTAGATTCCCACCTGGTTTAACCAGGTCATAAACTTAGGTAAAACGGCGTCGCGGTGAACTCAAAATTATTAGCTCCCAAACTCAGTTAGGATTTGGGAGCTTTAATTATTTGCTTTAATTATTTAAATTAACGACTTGCAAGTAAAAAAATATTCCGTTGCTATTGTGACTGTTGACAGTAGATTTTGATGCAACAGGCGTTAGCTTAACAAAGCTGTGGAGTCTACTCCAATTTGCAGATATCTGCTAATAAAAACAAAATCTGTATAACATGATTCTAATTTAGGTGACATTCAGAGTTAAAATCGCAAAATTGAATGAAATTGTGGTTAAAGCTACAAAAAATTGTCACAACAAATAACTGATACTGCATTCCCAGCTTCGGTCTTCCGACTGGACAGTGGCTTAACGTTTATTCATCAAGAAATTCCCACTACTCCTGTAGTTGTGGCGGATGTTTGGGTGCGTGCTGGAACAAGCCTAGAGCCAAAACCGTGGTTTGGTATGGCACACTTTTTAGAACACATGATTTTTAAAGGTACGCCAACGTTACCCCCTGGAATGTTCGACCACAACGTTGAAAACCGAGGAGGCGTCAGTAATGCAGCAACTAGCTATGATTACGCTCATTATTCACTTACCACAGCTGCGCCTTATTTGCAAGATACCCTGCCGTATTTGGGAGAATTACTGTTGAATGCTGCAATTCCAGAAGATGAATTTAGCCGCGAACGGGACGTAGTATTAGAGGAAATCCGTTCGTGCAATGACGATTCTGACTGGATAGGATTCCAAGCTTTGATTGGCAGTATTTATGGGCGTCACCCTTACGGACGGTCTGTGTTGGGAACCGAGAAAGAACTCATGCAGCACTCACCAGAAGCAATGCGCTGTTTTCATCGTGCCCACTACCAACCGAAAAACATGACAGTGGTAATTGCAGGGGGCATAGGTCAAGAAGCAGCTTGGAAATTAGTAAATCATTCATTTACTGATTTTGCCGAACCTTCTGATTGTCCGCAGTTTGAAAAAGTTGCAGACCCAATAATAACAGAAATTCGTCGTCAAGAACTAGCTTTACCACGCATAGAGCAAGCGCGATTGTTAATGGCGTGGCTGGTACCGGGAGTAGAAGAAATCCGCACTGCCTATGGCTTGGATTTATTATCAGTGTTACTAGCAGAAGGGCGGACTTCGCGTTTAGTACGGGAGTTGCGGGAAGATTTGCAATTAGTACAGGGAATTTGTAGTAATTTTTCTTTGCAACGGGAATCAAGTTTATTTACAATTACCGCTTGGTTAGAACCAGAAAATGTAGAAAAAGTAGAATCCTTGATTCGGGATCGTTTACATAAACTACAGACTCAGGAAATTAATCAACAAGAACTAGCGCGATCGCGCAGGGTACTATGTAACGAGTACGCCTTTTCCACGGAAACACCAAATCAACTAACAGGACTTTACGGATACTACAATACAATAGCCCAAGCCGAATTAGCCGTGACATATCCCCAAGAGATTCAATCTTTTGATGCCCCAGAACTGCAAAAATTAGCCCAAAAATATCTCTCCCCAGAAAAATATGCCGTTACTGTACTTAGGCCTTGTTAAGTATGGGAAAACAAATCAATTCAAAATTAAAAATAAAAGAACTTTTAGTTTTTGACTTTTACCTTTTGACTTTTTAATGCCCAATGCCCAATGCCCAATGCCCAATGACTAAGGACAAATAACAAATGACAACCTTGCTGCAAAAGTCGCCTATCCATCGCACTGTATTAAACAATGGTATTGTCGTGCTAGTAGCAGAAAACCCGGCTGCGGACATTATTGCGGCGCGAATTTTTATACGTGCCGGCAGTTGTAATGAAAACCAAGAACAAGCAGGGTTGGCACATTTGCTATCAGCAGTGATGACTAAGGGATGCGATGGACTTTCTAGCTTGGAAATTGCTGAAAAAGTGGAGTCTGTGGGGGCGAGTTTAAGTGCAGATGCGACTTCTGATTATTTTTTGCTATCTTTCAAGACGGTAACATCGGATTTTCCTGAGATTTTAACTTTAGCGGGAAAGCTTTTGCGATCGCCTACTTTTCCTGAAGTTCAAGTGGAACTAGAACGGCGTTTAGCACTACAAGATATTCGTTCGCAAAAAGAGCAACCTTTTACTGTCGCCTTTGAACAATTGCGGCAGACAATGTACCAAAATCATCCCTACGCTATGTCGGTGTTAGGAGATGAAACAACCATGAGCCGCTTAACTCGTGCCAACTTAGTACAATATCATCAAACTTATTTCCGTCCTGATAATCTGGTAATTAGTATTGCTGGTCGAGTCACCTCCACAGAAGCAGTAGCATTAGTGACAGATATTTTTGGGGATTGGCAAGTTCCAGAAGTAGCGCTGCCAACACTCAATTTACCTGAAATTAAGGTGGAACCACAGGTAACCTTAAAGCCACAACAAACGCAACAATCAATTGTGATGCTTGGTTATATGGGCACATCTGTGAGTTCTCCTGACTATGCAGCGCTGAAGTTGCTGTGTACCTATTTAGGGAATGGACTTTCTAGTCGTTTGTTTGTCGAATTGCGGGAAAAACGAGGTTTAGCTTACGAGGTATCTGCTTTTTACTCTACTAGGCTATACCCAGCATCCTTTGTGGTTTATATGGGCACAGCACCGGAGAATACCACCACAGCCTTAGAAGGACTGCGTACAGAAGTAGATTTATTATCTATCACCGAAATTAGCCCAAGTGCCCTGCAAGCTGCTAAAAACAAGATTCTGGGACAGTACGCTTTGGGTAAACAAACCAACGGACAAATTGCTCAGATATACGGTTGGTATGAAATTTTGGGGTTAGGAATTGATTTTGACATCAAGTTTCAAGAACTGATTGCGGCTGTGGATGCCCAAGATGCCATTGCTGCTGCTTGCAAATATTTAAAACAACCTTATGTGTCATTAGTTGGCCAAGAAGCAGCAATTCATGAAGCGATCGCATAAGGTAGATGATGTGCATCAAGCGTAGCCCGTCTAGCTTGAAAACTTGCAGCGGAAGTTCCCTCTGGTTCAAACTTTTCAAGGCAGACATCGCTTTGTGCAACAGCTGTTTTTTACACCAAGCCGCTGTACCATTAGCATCAGAATTCTGGGAGTGAAAATTCCATGCAACACAGCCTGACAGCAAGTATTTTGAGTTACTTAAAATTACTAGATCCAACTGTAAATTGCTGTAATATGGAAAAACGGCAAAAGGGTTTGTGGACAAAGAGATCTAAGTCTTTATCAGCAACTCAAATACTCCTGTTCTCCACTACACCTCTGTTCATTGCTGCCTCTGCTTTAGTATCAATTGCAGCCCCGCAAACAATAGCCCAAGTAAACCCCGCAGATAGTATCAGCCGTCCCACGCTGAAAGTTGGTAGCCAAGGCGAACGCGTATCTGAACTTCAAGCAGCTTTGAGACTTTTGGGTTTTTACTCCGGGGAAATAGACGGTGTATATAGTGAAAATACAGCTAGTGCTGTTTCTCGATTTAAACAAGCAGCTGGCTTAAATCCAGATGGCATCGTTGATGCTACCACATGGCAAAGACTTTTTCCTAGAGAACCAATAGCAGCATCGACAGTTCCTACATCTGGGCAAAGATTTAACTCAGCGACAAATTTTCCCGTTCCAACTCAAACTACCAGCCTCACCAACGTTGCAAATCCCAATCCCAACCCACCGAGACGGGCTGTAACCCAAGTTCCCACCAACCCCAATCCACCAAAGAAAGCTGCAACACAAGCTAATACCAACCCCAAACCACCAAAGAAAGCTACAACACAAGCCAATACCAGTCCCAAACCACCAAAAAAAGCTACAACACAAAGTGCTACTAGTCCTGAACCAAGGCCTGCTACTCCAAGACAAGCTCAAAAAACACCGAATCGCACTACATCAACTACTCGAACCCAGCCAACTACACGTAGCGGACAAACCACCCGAACTCAGTCAATTACAAGTACAAAGCGCACCCCTGGTATTCAATACACCTCAGAAGGATTACCAATTTTGCGTCTCGGCTTACGTGGTTCGGAAGTAGTCAAATTACAACAACAACTGAAAAAGCTTGGTTACTTAAAAGGCGATGTCGATGGAGACTTTGGCGCGACAACTGAGGCTGCTGTCAAAGCTGTACAAAAGCGCTATGGTTTAGAACCTGATGGCGTAGCTGGTGGGGCTACTTGGGAAATTCTTTTGCGGCGTTAGGGAACTTGAAATCAAAATTATTCAACTTTGGGGATGAGGGAGTAAATTCTTCCTTATCCTTTTTATCTTCAGGACTTACGCCTGGCGTCCCTTTATCCCAGTGTCCTCTTCAATTAGGTACATCCTGGAATACGATAAAGATACTGGGATTAAAAGTATTTCTCGATGCCAGCAGGAGGCTATTCTCACTCTGACTCCTGTTAGTGTAGCGGGATTCTGAATTCTGACTCCTAACTTAGGGTTAATTGTTCTAAAAAAACTTATGCGACACTTTTTATTCACTTGGCTCGGTACGGCGGTGGCGCTGTTTATTACTGCTAATATCGTTCCGGGATTCTTTATCAAGAATTTTGTGGCTGCCTTGGTTGCTGCTATTGTTATTGGTTTAGTTAACGCGTTTATCAGACCTATTTTGCAGATTTTAACTTTTCCAATTACCTTGCTTACTTTTGGTTTATTTACATTAGTAATTAATGCCTTAACCCTCTGGTTAGCAAGTGCCCTAACTCCGGGTTCTGGATTTGAGATTCAGGGCTTTTTACCTGCTTTTTTTGGCTCAATTGTACTAGCAATTGTTTCTAGTATTATTAACTATTTTTTGAGAGTTGTCGAATAGAAAAATCACTAAAAAAAGCATCTTGGGCAACAGCTAGCGTTACAGCTCCTAGTTGCCCTTTTAATTGGAAAATTCGTTTGGGAACTAATAATTTAACCTGCAATTGTTCTGCATCAATAGAGAGAGAATTAGTAAATAAAAAGTTGAGTTGAGTGGCTGCAACAATGGCCGCTGCTTCTGCTACGCTGGGTATACCTACTTTTTGGTGAGTAATTTTACTAGGGTTGGGAACCAAGACACGGTGAAGAATTTCAGCAGAAAAAGTTTTTAGGGGCAAATTGTGTCGGTTGCAAAATTCCACTAAGCCGACTTCTGAGGCTTTAATATCAATGGTAGCAATACCCGCGATCGCACTTTGGCAAAGTTGATTTTCTTCAAATACTTTCTCAATTGCCAAATCAATTAATTGCCATGAAGTTCCCCGTTTGCAACCAATTCCTACCCATAAAATCTGCTGCATCTGGTAGATTCGCTAATTAAGTTTGTGTTTTTTACTCCAACAACCAACCAAATAAATCTCCCACCGTCAGTTTCAATTCACTTGCAAAATCTGGCACAGGAAGTAAAGCTTGTAGTTCATCCAACATCACTAGCTGTTGATTGCGTATATAGACGAATACCGTTTGTTCTTCTGGATCGATCAGCCAACCCATTTGTGTTTCATAATTCAGACAATGTAAAATATTTTTTGTAACTTTAGTTTGTCTTTGGTCGGGTGATAGAATCTCGATAGTCCAATCAGGAGCGCCCTGGAAAACGTTCGCAACTTGGCCATTTTCATCACGAGGAATTCTTTCCCAAATAAACACCGCTAAATCTGGAACAATCGATCTACCACCAAATGTACACCGCAGTTCTGGAAAAGCACGAGCAATTCGCTTTGGTTTCACGCTTAAGTTGATGGTACTAACCATTTCACCTTGAATTATACTGTGCTTTCCCTGTGCCATTGGTTTTTGAATTATTTGACCATCAATATATTCACTAGCGGGCTTGGTTTCTGGTAATGTCAAAAACTCTGCCAAAGTTATGTTTTTTAGTGGTGTCCGTACCATTTGGCAGCCTCCAATAAAATACTCTTTGATAAATACCAATTCTAAATTAAATAACCGCCCTTCGGGTTCAGCAGTGACGCTGCTGACTATGTTAATACCAAATTGATTAGTCTCGACACTGGCAATGGTAAAGTCAAAACAAGCGGAGGTTTTGATATGGCTCAAACTTTACCCAAACTATTGACTTTTGAAGAATTTATTGCATGGCTGCCGGAAAATTCCGGAAAACGCTACGAATTACACGATGGGATAATTGTAGAAATGTCTCAACCAAGCGGAAAGCATGAAAAAGTGACGGGATTTTTAGCAGGAGAAATTACCGTTGAATATAAGCGCTTGAAACTGCCATACTTTATTCCCAAAACAGCTTTAGTAAAACCACCAAGAAAATCATCGGGTTACTTGCCAGATATCGTATTAATCAACGATGCTAATTTGCAAAATGAGGAATTGTGGGAAAAAGAGTCTACCGTGACTCAAAGTGAATCGATTCCTTTGGTCATTGAAGTTGTAAGTACAAACTGGGAAGATGATTATTACACCAAATTAGGGAATTATGAAACCATCAAAATTCCTGAATATTGGATCGTTGATTATGCAGCTCTAGGAGCCAGAAAGTTTATTGGTAACCCCAAACAACCAACCATTTCTATTTATCATTTAGTTGATGAAGAATATCAAGTTGCTCAATTTAGAAATTTAGAACGTATTATATCCCCTACTTTTCCAGATTTAAACCTGACTGCTAATCAAATTTTCAATGGTGCTTTGTAGAGTATTTTTGAGCTACTCTTGAGGAAAATTGACATAACTCTCTTTTGTCACTATTTCAAAGCTGGTAATTGTTACTGCATAATTTATTTTCTTGATGGTTATTTAAGCTGAAAAATTATCTCTTACTCACCAAAAGTGGGAATAGGGAACAGAAAACTGTTGCCTGTTGCTTGTTCCCTATTCCCTATTTTGATAAGATTGACATATTACATCCTTTCTAATACCTGAATTCCCAACAAAGATAATCCTAACTTCAGGGTTCTAGCAGTCAAATCACACAAAATTAAGCGGGATGTTCGCTGTGGTTCCTGGGCATCCAGTACCCGAACACCTCGATCGCGGTCATAAAACTGATTGAATTTTTTACTCAGTTCATACAAATATTCGCATAAGCGATGGGGCAATAAATCTTGATCTAAAGTATTAATAACCTCATCGAGTTGAAGTAAATATTTTGCCAGTGCTAATTCAGTTTCATGCTCTAAGACTACACCATTATTTGCTAACTCCTTAAAGTTAATTTCACCCTTGCGGCTAATGCCTTGAATCCGGGCATAAGCATATAACATATAGGGCGCAGTATTACCTTTATCTGATAGCATTTTGTCGTAGCTAAAAATATAGTTACTAGTCCGGTTTTGACTAAGGTCAGCATACTTAACAGAACTAATGCCAGCTACTTTAGAAACATGAGCTTTAAACTCTTCAGTTTCATTACGACCTTCTTCTTGAATTTTTGCCTCTAGTAACTCCCGAAACCTCGCAACAGCTTCATCTAACAAATCTCGCAACCGTACAGTATCACCAGAACGAGTTTTGAATTTCTTACCATCTTCCCCAAGTACCAACCCAAAGGGTACATGCACTAATTCCACATCGTCGGGAATCCATCCGGCTTTGTTGGCTACCTGGAAAACCTGAGCAAAGTGGTTTGCTTGTCCAGCATCCGTTACATAAATTATTCGTTTGGCTTCATCCTGCTGAATCCGATAACGAAGGGATGCTAAATCTGTAGTGGCGTAGTTATAACCGCCATCTGATTTTTGCACAATTAAAGGTAGAGGTTCACCTTCCCTATTTGTAAAGCCTTCCAGAAAAACGCATTTTGCCCCCTGGTTTTCTACTAGTAATCCAGATTTTTCTAAATCTTCCACAATTCCTGGTAACAAGGGATTGTAGAAAGATTCGCCGCGTTCAATTAACTTGATATCCAACAAATCATAAATTACTTGAAACTCTTGCCGCGATTGTTCGCAGAGTAATTTCCAAGCATGGAGTGTATCTTGGGCACCTGCTTGTAATCTGACGACTTCTTGGCGTGCTGTTTCTTGAAAAGCTTCATCAGCATCAAACCGCTGCTTGGCTTGGCGGTAAAAAGTGACTAAATCGCCGATATCTAAAGCATTAGCAGTAGTTAGGGCTTGGGGGTAGACTTCCCGCAGATAGGCAATTAACATGCCAAATTGCGTACCCCAATCACCGATATGATTTAACCGCAGCACATCATGTCCTTGAAATTCGAGAACGCGAGCGATCGCATCACCGATGATTGTAGAACGTAAATGTCCGACATGCATATCTTTCGCAATATTCGGACTAGAAAAATCCACAATTTCCCGTTGTGGCGTTTTGGCAGTTGGAATTCCTAACCTGGAATCTGTTTGAATAGAGTCCAGTTGTGCTTCTAAGTATGCTGTTTTTAGTTTCAGATTGATAAATCCTGGCCCTGCAATTTCTGGTGGTTCGCAGATTTCTGATACATCTAATTTCTCAACTATGGCAGATGCGATTATTCTTGGTTGCTTTCCTAGCTTTTTACTCAGGGATAAAGCTACATTTGCCTGATAATCACCAAATTTAGGATTACTAGCAGGAACCAAAATTGGATCTATTCCAATAAACTCAGGGCCAAAAGCTCCGACTAAAGCCTGCTCAAGCTGAACTTTTAATTTTTCTTGTGTAGGGTTCATATATGAATTCTATCTGCGAGGGGGGTGATGTAGCTCTGGAAAAGCTTGATTATTTTAACCTTAAAATATATTCATCAAGTCCAAGCAAAGACAGGTCGTTGACTGTTGACTGTGAACCGTCAACGATGAGCCAGAGCGCACAACAGGGGGTTCTCCCCATGATTAACCGGCGTTAGCGACTGTGCATCACCCTCAAGAGTCAACAGTTAAGGTAATTCTAAGAAATAAATTAGGCAAGATGCCTACCCCACAGGAGTTCAATGGGATATTTTTTTTTGCAAGTCCCTAACAGTCTTCTATAAAATTTTTTCCCTAAAAACCCTTCAATATAAATATATAAGGCACTTCAGTACTTAAAACTAAGATTAAACTTCTAAATTACTCAGATTTCCTTGATTTGATGGACTGCTACGTTTCTCAACGTAAGTACGGAGATAAATTTTGTTTGTATAGTTGCGAATTACATCGCCCAAGGCTGAACTAGATGCGTATGACGCTCCTACTCTACCTATGTACTTCGTTTCAATAAAAATATCTAGAGATTTAGGTTTTAAGCTTTGACTCTATTATTTCTACATCTGGTTTTCATAAAACATATAAATTTATTATCAAATTTTCATCATTTCTCAGTTTAAACCCTCAGTGCTAATAACAGTGTATTACTAAATCAAGAATAGTATTTTTTCAGTAAAAATACTTTAAATGAAGAGCTATTTGAATATAGGAACAAAGCGCAAAAATAAGATTGACTTTCAAGAATCATAGCTGTTAGAAGTAAGAGACAACATAAGAGAGATAGCTGCTCTAAAGAGCATTATCTAAATTGTTTTCCCTACTTAATGACTCTGTTATGAAACGTACTTTATTCACAGCTTTCGTTGCCGCTACAGCTACCTTGACTGGATTAGTATCCAAAGTAGAAACAGCCTCTGCTTCTGGTTTTACTTGGAATGATTCTTGGAGTCAACCAACAGTACTTAATAAGTCTCAAACTGGGTTTAATGACGCTCCTTTCCAACAATTTGTTCAAGCAGAAGGCATTGAAATTCCAAACAGCGGTCAGTTTAAATTAGACCCCACTAAATTAAATCTAAAATACGACCATGATGTTTCTGTTTATTTCATCAATGAAGGTGCTGGTTATAGAAACCAGTTAGCCTTCGATGCCGCAGGAACTACTAATAAATCTGGGCTAGTTTTTAACGATATTTCTTGTGAAGGAGACGGTTGTGTTGGTGGTTGGGGTGGTAATGCACTCAAACTGGGTGATGGGGTAAATCTTGGTACTTTTACCGCAGGTACTCAACTGGATTTCTGGTTAAGAGCTGATGGTCTCAACCGTGGTAGCTCTGCTAATATCTTTGGTACAGACACTGCTTCTAATGCTGACGGACTACAGCACGCAGTTGCTTATGCATACAACAACTACATTATTCTGGCATTCGAGGATTTATACGGTGGTTTATACGCTTCTGGGATAGATTCTGCAACTGGTAAGTGGAACGAAAGCTCCGATCGTGACTTTAATGATGTAATCGTTGTTCTTGATGTCGGTGAGGCCAATGTTAAAGGCTTAATCGGTGCTACGGTTCCAGAACCATCTGTTACTTTGTCAATGTTTGCCGTGGGAGCAGTTAGCATGTTTGGATTACGTCGTCGCCGTAAAACCCGTACAATCTAACTAATTTTGCAACGTTGTTTATTTTAGGTGCTTTTACTTTTCTTGGACAATAACGACCGATCGCTAGCATCTTCACCCGTATATCTACTATACGGGTGAATTTATGTGTATGGTAGTATTTGTGTTTTACATACCACGATCGCGTTCTAAATCCTCAATGACTTTTTGCAAATACCATTCCTCTGACATTCCAGGATAATAATCCTGCTTTTGTTCAATTAAGCGTTCGGCGATTTCCCAATATCCCCCCACCATTCGCAAAAGTCGCTGGCGTAGCAGGTTATAATTTTGTTTTTTAAACTGTGGACTAAACTTTTGAATTTTTTCTAGGCTGCTTAAGACTTGTTGATAATTTCCCCAGTCTTCTTGTTCGCAAAAAATACTCGCGGCGTGTTGATAATTGTCCACAGCATTTTGCATTTCTTCGATGCAAGAATAGGCAATGCCGCGATTGTAATAAGCTTGAGCATCATGAGGATTGATTTGCAGTGCTTGGGTGTAATCTTGAATTGCACCGAGATAGTTGCCCATTGCCCGGTAGGCATTACCTCTGGCAATATACACTAAGGCATCTTCTGGTTGTAGCTGGAGTGCTTGATTCAGGTCTGCGATCGCTCCAGTATGATCTCCTAATATAGAACGAGCTTTGCCTCGATTGCGATAGACAATGGCATCCTGAAAATTTAGTCGCAATGCTTGATTAAAATCTGCGATCGCTTCTCGATAATTGCCCATTTTACAGCGGACAACACCACGACAGCAGTAAGCTTGGGCATCTTGCGGATCGGCTTGCAATACCCAGTTTAAATCTGCTAGTGCTTCTTGGGTATCTCCTTTTTCAGCCTTTTCTAATAATTGCGTGAAATATTCTTTTGTCGATAAAATCGGCGCATTTACAGAATGCGATGGCTGTACAGCAGGTAATTCTTGGGGTTGTAGCTGTTTAATTTGTTCTAAGCACAGGCGACAATTTTCTTTGTCTTGCTGCTCTAGATATAATGTAGCAGCTTTTTTAAAGTTAGCGATGGCATCTCGAATATAACCCTGTTTGCGGCGCACCATTCCCCGCAGTTGATAAGCAGCAGCATATTTGAGATTGAAACGAATAGCGCGTTCAACGTCTTCCAATGCTCCCGGCAAATTTTTGAGTGCTAATCTTGCCAATGCACGACAATAATATGCATCTACACTCTCAGGATTAAGTTTCAGAGCCTCAGTATAATCTGAAACAGCTTTGAGGAATGCTCCTGAGTCATAGTATGCCAAACCACGTTGCAAATAAGCTTCAATAAAATAAGGTGTTAATTGTAAAGCCTGGTTAAATTCCTCAATTGCTCCGGCGTAGTCTTTTCGCTTAGCTTTGGACAATCCTCTATTGTAATATTCCTTATTCATGGCATTTATTTACTTGATTGAGTTAGCAAAATTCGAGCAGGGTTGCTTAGTAGCCTCACTTATAGAGTTACTCTTGATATTGTAATTATTCAGCGTAACTTTGCTTGATTTCGTATTTTTAGCTGAATCTGCTGAATTACATCATAATTTGGTATTCTTCAGTTAAAATTGGCAATAAAAACACGTTTAATACCTTGGTTGTCAACAAATTCTTGTCTAATTGATTAAGTTGTAATCTACTTTATATCCAATATATTTATTTTCTAAAATCTACCTCCAGGTAATTTTTAATTAGCAGGTATTAGCACTAAGCTGACAAAGTAATGCAGAATATTTATACGCTTATACCATATGGTAGATATCTATATTATTGACCTATTTGTAATTGGTCTACTTTTATTAATAGTTACATTGGGTTCTGGTTGGATTTCTCGATTACCTCTTTCTTTTGCGATTATCTATTTACTTGTTGGTGTTTTCTTAGGCCCTTACGGCTTTGGGCTGATTCAACTACGTCAAGAAGAAGTCTTTAATGCTGAATTACTAAAAAAAATCACAGAAATCGTAGTAATTATTTCTGTGTTTAGCTGCGGTTTAAGAATTGTTCGTCCTCTGAAGCTAGAAATTTGGGGAATTACAGCTCGATTAATTGGATTGTTAATGCCAATTTCAATTTTTACCTTAGCTGCTGTGGGTAAATTATTTTTAGGAATGAGTTGGGGAGAAGCAATTTTATTAGGAGCAATTCTCGCCCCAACCGATCCAGTGTTAGCCTCGGAAGTTCAATTGACTGATGTCAAAGATAAAGATGAGTTACGCTTTGGTTTAACTTCTGAAGGTGGTTTAAATGATGCTTTAGCTTTTCCATTTGTTTATTTTGGAATTTATGCTCTCAAAAATGAACCCTGGGAAAACTGGTTTAAACACTGGATTTTAGTTGATGTAATTTGGGCTATTGCTGCCGGTATTGTCATGGGATTTGTTGTGGCCAAAGCAGTAGTTTGGTTAGATCAAAAAATTCAAAAACGTCGTCAAGTCGATGAATTGATGGAAGATTTCGTGGCGATCGCTATAATTTTGTTAACTTATTCGTTAACAGAAATTGTCAATGGGTATGGATTTTTGGCTGTATTTGTTGCTGGATTAGTAGTTCAACGGAGTTATCTAAACCCTGATAAACCACTAAACCAATTAGAATTTATCGAGCGCATGGAAAAGCTCTTAGAAGTTGGGACAATTTTAATATTGGGGTCGATTTTATTAGTCAAGCCCATGTTAAATTATGCCGCTCAATCTTTGTTAGTCATATTTTTGTTGTTTGTCATCATCCGACCTTTAGGAGTCTGGATTAGTACAATCGGAAAACGTCCTCTATATTCTCACCGCCGTACTTTGAACCCAGAAACGCGCTTATTATTCGGTTGGTTTGGGATTCGTGGTGTTGGTTCTTTATATTATCTTGCTTATGCTTTTGGGAAAGGCTTAGAAGGCGAAGTGGCAGAACAAATTTCCTGGATAACTTACACTACGATTGTAATTTCTGTAATTGTACATGGCATTAGTGCAACTCCTTTGATGCAGTGGTATGAAAAACGAATTGCCAAGTACGCAAAGCCTACTCCTCCTGACACAATTGATGAATTTGAGTAACAATAAATGATTTGTTAACTGTTGACTGATGACTGTTACCGTCAACAGTCATCAGTATTAATATGAAACGCTATTGCCTGTGACTTTTTCAACAGCTTTCTCTAGTAAATTAGGCTCAGAATTTTTTTCAGCCTTCAAATTCCTTTCGTAAGCTTTCTCTAAAGTTTGCAGATTTTGAGAATCTTTTACCGCTTGTTCGTAAGCTTCTTGTCGTGCTTCTTCTTGAACGCCTACGCCTGGATCGTATTCGTTGGCACGATTAATTTTTTCTTCTGGAGTTGGTTTATACTCTGGAGGTACTAGCTTTAATTCTTCAAGAGTAGTTGCATAACTAGCTTGCTGAATAAAAAGGAACGAAGCAGATAAGCTAATAAACATTATTAAGCTAACAATTAACAAGCTGCCTAGAGCTTTCTTGCAGGTTAATAAAATTTTTGACACGGAAAAACTCTCCTAATTTAGTGATTTTTTGCTTTGAGCCTTTGTTATTTTTGTATAAATAGACTCATTGTTTGAGGCTCAAAGGCATCCTAATTGTTTAAGTTAAGTTTTCCTTCTACCGTAAGGTATATTAATTTTTGTTATAACCAGTTGTGATGAATTTTAATTCCTCGGCTTTCCATAGAATATTCAAATAAATCTGTTGGTAATGCTTCTTCTACAGGATAAACACCTGGTTTTTTGAGTTTGCGTTCTAATAATAATTGGGCAATACTACCAGTGCCACAACCAGATGCAATTGCTGTATTTTCATGCACTAGATTTGAGCAATAAACGGCTGTTTTACCATTTTTTTGCCCTGTTACTTCTGAACGAACTGCCACGCCAATTCCAGTAAAATTATCAGTGAAATCTGTCATTGAATGACTCACATAAGAGAGAAATTCAATTGCGTAACGCCGCTGCATTAACCATTTGGGAAAAATATGTGCTGCAATCCAAGTTAGGTGATTATAAAAATCGGGTACAGAACCAAATTTAGTAATTACAGTTTTCACTGAGGGAAATGCATGAGGTAGTGTAAAGGTTTCTGGCATATCAAACCAGTAAACTCCACTGTCTTTATAGGGAGAGGGAAATTCAACTATTTCTCGTTCGCTGTAAGGCTTGACTATTTCCCATTTTCCATTTATCCAAGCTGCAAAAGGATGTTGCAATCCTAGAAAAGTTGTTCGCATCACTGTAATACCAGCACCGCCAGAACCAGAAACTAAATAACTTAAATGGATCTTTTCTGGTTTATCAAATTGTTCCACATCCTGACGTACCATGCTATTAGAAATACCGGGAAAAATTCCGGTATTAATAATTGCCGTAACTCCAGCAGCAGCAGCTTGTTCGTGATAATTCAGAGCTTTACTAGTATAAGAACGATGGTCGCTAACATCTAGATAGTTAACGCCTTGAGCAATACAAGTTTCTAAAACATTAGTATCTCTATAATGAAATGGCCCAGCACAGTGGATGACTAAATTAGAATTGGCGATCGCTTCTCTTAATTTATCAGTTTCTTGTAAGTCTAATACTAAAAACTCTACTTGCCCTTTTGAAGATGAGCTAACACTTTTTCCAGTTTGGGCAGAACGTCCAGTAATTGTAATTTGTGCCTGTGTGTAGTTAGCTAAATCTTGAGCAACACTGCTGCCAATGCGCCCCCGTCCGCCAAGGATTAAAACTTTATCTGTCATTACTCCAGTATTAGCAACGCCAACTTTATTTCATCAGTTTTTTGTCTTCTTTGTCATCAGTTATAAGTGTGATTTATATTATTTAATGAAATTCTTCCTACAGATATGTTGTAGGGGCGCACCGCTATGCACCCCCACTATAGGTTTCTACATTTGCGCTTCAATTTGCCTGACCACAGTTAGCGCAGAATAACTTACCCCAGCAGTACCTTCGCCGGGATGGGTGGAGTCACCCACTAACCACAGATGTTCGATTGGTGTACGATTGGCAAAACCAAAGGGGCCAAAGGTGGGGATTCTTTGACCGATACCGCCAACGATACCGTGATGGCGTCCTGTGTAATGTGCAAAGCTGCGCGGTGTTGCAGCTTCCAGATGGATAATGGTTTCTGGTTTGAGATAAAAGTATTGGGCAAGACGAGCGATGGCTTGTTGGGTATACTTTTGTTTTAATGTTGGATAATCTTGAGTTTGCCACCAAGGTGTAGGATCGACGAATGAGGAAGCGATAATTGTTGCTTTCCCCTCTGGGGCGCGACCATCTCCAGGATGACTGACGGAAACGAATAAGGAATTATTTTCGCCAATGGGGCCATTGGCATCATACATAAATTGTAGATGGGGCGGACATTCCCAGGGGATAGCACTGGCGTCTACACCCAAATAAACCACAAACGCGCCGGACGCTTGGGGTAGTTTTTCCACTCTGTTTTGATAACCAGATGGCGCTTTTTCTCCTAATAACTGCACCAAGTTTTGTACGGTGACGTTGCTAACTACATGGTCTGCGGCTTCTGTCCACACTTGACCGGTTTTCTGATTTCTAATGACTACAGCATTGGCTTTGCCGTTTTCTACTTTGATTTGTTCTACTGTGTGGCGCATCAACAATTTGCCACCATCTCGTTCTAAGGATTCTACCAGGCGATCGCTTAATACTTGCATACTACCTTGGAGATGAAACAATCCCTGGGGCAGTTGCGATACACTCAAGGCTGTGGCGGCGTAAAGTAATGCTGTTTCCTCTGCATTCACTTGGGAATACAACTTCAGTTGCAAATCTAAAAATGTTCTCAATCTTCGGTCATGTCCCAACCCACATAATCGTAAAGCATCCCCCACCGTCAAGAAAGTGAAAGGCACAGTAATTAATGTACTGGGACGTAGTGCTTGCGTTAACTGCCACAAATCCCATAAATTACGGGGTGGTAGCACTGGGTCGCGCCCTTGAAATTCCCAACTAGCATTAAATAAAGTTGCCATCAATTGCCAGAACGGTTCGCTACCAGGAAACTGCCTTTGCCGTTCCTCTCGCCATTTTTCTGGGTCGCGCCAAACATTAATCGGCGTACTTTCTCCAGGTAAATACACCGCACAAGCAGGATCGCATGGCGTTGCTGCTGGTAAATCTATTTCTAATTCTGAGAAAATTCGATGGTGAATTCCCCCTGGTTCCAAGCCTGCAACTTGGGTTGCGCCTACGTCAAAGGTAAATCCTTGGCGTTTAAATGTAGATGCACACCCTCCCGGTACAATGGCTTGATCTAAGATTAAAACGCTGTAACCTCTATGGGCTAATAATGCCCCTGCTGTCAGTCCACCGATTCCCGCACCAATGACGACGACACGAGATTGAGTTTTATCTACAGAAATCCTGGACATTGATACTTAATTTTTATAATTCTTAACATTCTTACTCATAATTTTACAGCGTGATTGATTAAATTTAGTGCTTTATCGCATTAATTTTGAAGGTTAAGAGAACGAACCGCAAAGGACGCAAAGAGCACAAAGGAAGAATAAATTAAGTAGATGAATTAACTTTTTAATTTCTGTTTTTCTTACTCTTTGTTTGCGTACTTTGCGTTAGCCTGCGTCAAGCCGCTGGGGGTCTACGTTTACACTCTCAGAACTAATGGAACAGACTAGTAGTAGATAAGATAAAAGAGTAACGTAGCTTCCCCACTGAAGTAAGTAGCAATGACCTCAACCCTGGACAAATTTCCTCGTTTAAATGCTCCAAACCTGCATAAATTACCGAATGGCTTGACAATTGTAGCCGAGCAGATGCCAGTTGAAGCCGTGAACCTCAGCTTGTGGATAAAAGTTGGCTCATCTGCCGAATCTGACGCCATTAACGGTATGGCTCATTTCTTAGAGCATATGATTTTTAAAGGAACAGAACGACTGGCTAGCGGTGAATTTGAACGTCGAATTGAAGAACGGGGTGCTGTCACCAATGCCGCTACTAGCCAAGACTATACTCATTACTATATAACCACTGCTCCGAAAGATTTTGCTGAGCTTGCGCCATTACAAATTGATGTAGTAACTAATGCCAGTATTCCCGATGATGCCTTTGAACGGGAACGATTAGTAGTTTTAGAAGAAATTAGACGTTCAGAAGATAATCCCCGCCGCCGCACTTATCGACGCGCAATGGAAACAGCGTTTGATAAGTTACCCTATCGGCGTGCGGTTTTGGGGCCAGAGGAAGTCATTGCTGGACTAAAACCCCAGCAAATGCGAGATTTTCATGCTACTTGGTATCAACCCCAATCAATTACTGCTGTGGCTGTGGGCAATTTGCCTGTGGAAGAATTAATTGCAACTGTTAGCGAATCATTTACACAAGTTCTAAAAACTCCCCACTCCCCACTCCCCACTCCCTACTTTCCACTCCCTACTGA
The DNA here is from genome assembly GCF_014222165.1 of Nostoc sp. 2RC. Taxonomy (NCBI): domain Bacteria; kingdom Bacillati; phylum Cyanobacteriota; class Cyanophyceae; order Nostocales; family Nostocaceae; genus Nostoc; species Nostoc sp. 2RC. The sequence goes on along the minus strand of NZ_JACKZU010000059.1, from coordinate 674 downwards.
ATCAGCATTTACAGAAATAGTCCGTCGCGAATTCATTGATGAAACTCTGCAACAAGCGAGATTAGTAATGCTGTGGCGAGTTCCGGGAATGGTTGAACTGGAACAAACTTATGGACTTGATGTTTTAGCAGCAATATTGGGACATGGGCGGACATCAAGACTGGTGCAAGATTTAAAAGAAGAACGGAAATTAGTTTCTTCAATTTCAGCCAGCAACATTAGCCATGAGTTCCAAGGTACATTTTATATTTCAGCTAAATGTGCAGTGGAAAATTTAGCGGAAGTAGAAAATGCCATCGCCCAACACATTCGCAGTCTACATACAGAGTTAGTGAAAGAATCAGAAATTGCCCGCGTGCGGCGACGAGTAGCCAACAGATTTATCTTTGGTAACGAAACACCAAGCGATCGCGCCGGGTTATATGGCTATTATCAATCATTGGTGGGAGATTTGGAACCTGCATTTAACTACCCAGCTAAAATTGAGAATCAAGATGCCATTGAGTTAATGCAAGCAGCCAAAGAATATCTTTCTTTCGATGCTTATGGTGTAGTCATTCTCAAGCCATAAGTATTTGAATTTTTTAGGGATGGGGCATGGGGCTTTCTAGGAAGTGTGGGAGGTATGGGAGGTTTGGGAGGAAGGAGGGGGAAGCATAAATTCTCTTTCCCCC
>NZ_JACKZU010000595.1:0-2806 GCF_014222165.1 Nostoc sp. 2RC | reverse complement strand
CTTTCCCCCTTTCCCTTTCCCCCTTCCCTCTTCCCCCATGCCCAAAATGAATAACTAATTACTCCGCTTGAAGGGTACAATAAATGCCGATTGTCTTCCAAAACTTGAAAGTTTCATGATCTCCAGCAACGACTTTCGACCTGGTGTCTCAATTGTATTAGATGGATCTGTATGGCGAGTGGTGGAATTCCTCCACGTTAAGCCAGGAAAAGGTTCTGCCTTTGTACGAACCAAACTGAAGAATGTTCAGAATGGCAGTGTGGTGGAAAGAACCTTCCGGGCAGGGGAAACTGTACCCCAAGCCACTTTAGAAAAAAGTACGATGCAGCATACCTATAAAGAAGGCGATGAGTTTGTCTTTATGGATATGGAAACCTATGAAGAAGGCAGATTGAGTGCCGCACAAATTGGCGATCGCGTAAAATACCTCAAGGAAGGTATGGAAGCTAATGTCATTCGTTGGGGCGAACAAGTCCTAGAAGTGGAACTGCCCAACTCTGTGGTTCTAGAAGTTGTACAAACAGATCCTGGTGTAAAAGGTGACACTGCAACAGGTGGTACTAAGCCAGCTACTCTCGAAACTGGTGCAACTGTGATGGTTCCCTTGTTTATTTCTCAAGGCGAGCGCATCAAAATTGATACCCGTGATGATAAATATTTAGGCAGGGAATAAGTTTGGATTTCGCTCTCAAACAAATCCCGATTTAAATCCCTCTTTAGGGATTAAATCCCTGCCACACTTAAAAATGCTAATTTACGGATAGGTCGAGGTAATAAAAACTGTGCCATTGGACTTTAATGAAATCCGCCAATTACTGGCAACTATCGCACAAACTGACATTGCAGAAGTCACGCTCAAAAGCGATGATTTTGAACTAACAGTTCGTAAGGCTGTGAGCCTCAGCAATCATATGTTGTCGGTAGGTCAAGCGACCTTAGGCGGTGTGGTAGGTTCGGGCTTGTCATCGGGTTTAGCTGCGGCAAACCAAGTGGCTACAAGTCAGGTAACAGAGGTGGCTACAGGTCGCCTGTTTGATAATGCTGCAACTGGAGGGCAATTGCAGTTGTCAGTTAATGCCCCCTCAACCATTGACCAGAGATTAGTAGAGGTGCCTTCTCCGATGGTGGGAACATTTTATCGCGCTCCTGCACCAGGTGAAGCACCATTTGTAGAAGTGGGCGATCGCGTCCGCAAGGGTCAAACAGTCTGTATCATCGAAGCCATGAAGCTGATGAATGAAATCGAAGCCGAAGTCTCAGGGCAAGTGATGGAAATTCTCCTCCAAAATGGCGAACCAGTAGAATATGGTCAACCTTTGATGCGAATAAACCCTGATTAAGTATTAATCTAGATTATGAAGTGAGTCATTGTTAAAACTTTCAATCCTTGCGGGTTAATCCTGATGAAACAAACGTTGCCTTTACCACCAGAAGTGGTGCAACAAGTAGCTGAATACTTCGGCCTGTTAAGTGAGCCAATGCGCCTACGGCTGCTACACTTACTGCGGGATGAAGAAAAATGCGTGCAAGAGTTGGTAGAGGCAACACAGACTTCTCAGGCAAATGTGTCCAAACACCTGAAGATAATGTGGCAAGCAGGAATCCTTAGCCGCCGCAGTGAAGGGACTTGCGCCTATTACAGGGTAGAAGATCAAACGATTTTTGAGTTGTGTAATCGGGTTTGCGATCGCCTCGCCACAAGGTTAGAACAGCAAGCCCGTAATTTTCGTGTCTTGAATACCAAACGGTAAGTCTGAAAAAGTTATGAGTTATGAGTTATGAGTTATGAGTTGTGAGTTATGAGTTATGAGTTATGAGTTATGAGTTAAAACTCCTCACTTCTAACTCCTAACTCTTAACTTCTAACTCCTCATTCCTCACTCTTAACTTCTAACTCCTAACTCCTAACTCCTAACTCTTAACTTTTTTAAAGCGGATAGTTTTTGTCGAAGCTTTCACGAGTTAGTGGTTGCTGTAACTCTATACCTTCACCACCCAAAACATCCAAGGGTTTACCATTCACGTCGATGTAAACTTTGGCTTTTGGATTTAAACTTGTTGCAGTATAAACAACTTGCCCCACACGACCTATCATTGAGGCACTACCACCACCGCGAGTAAATTCTTCAGATAAATTCACGCGAACTTCATCACTCTCCGCTTTCAGGCCTAATAATTTAGTTCCCTTGGGAATAGTTGTGGAATCTGTTCCTTCTGTTGGGCCTGCTAACAAGCTTTCAAAAGCTGCTTCTAAAGCTTGGTTTGGTCGTACAGCAGCTACTTTCACAGAATGGGGAACCAAGGCAATATTTTTATTCTTTGGTCTTAGCCAATAAACATTGGCAGTTTGTTCATTAGCTGGCTGTCTAGTTGATGGCTGTCCTGGCTGTTCAATACCTTGAGAGGGTTTTGACGGTGTAGGGGTATTGTTAGATTGTGAAGTTAACCAAGCCACACCGCCACCTACCGCTACAACTGCTGCTGCGACACCTGCAATTATGCCTGAAGAAATACGATTAGATCCTTGTTGGTCTTTCATGTTCAAAACCTTCCTGACTGAGGGCTGAGATGGTAGTTATGTGAGGAGCAGCCTGGTTAAAGACGATACTGACATGTGGAGAGTTTCCCACAATTTAGAGGAGGCTTCGTGCCTCAAAATCCGATTATTTTTTTAATCCTGCAAGTCCCTAATTCAATTTTAGAATTTGCACTTCTAGTCCGTCACTGTCGAATTGTTTAAATTTTGGGAAGTGGGGAGATGGGGAGATCGGGAGATCGGGAGATGGGGAGATGGGGAGATGGGAAG
>NZ_JACKZU010000594.1:0-2812 GCF_014222165.1 Nostoc sp. 2RC | reverse complement strand
AATTAATATAGATTAAAAATAATAACTAACATCATAAATTATTAAGTTTATCAAGGTAAATTGAGAGTATGCTTAATCATTGAAGTCTAGTTGAAAAATTAAGTAACTGGGTGCAAATTACAAATTAAACATCTCTTTGGATGTTCAATACTAAAAAACAAAATTTATTTGTACCAAATTACTAACTAGATTCTCAAATAAGACGGTGAAAAGCCGACTTTAAGCAAGCACTCATCACGAAAACAAAAGTAAACTTAAGAACAATCAATTAACGATGATACACAAAATTTTGTTAGCTGTATCGGGATTGGGACATGCGGAAGAAATGCTCAAAATCCTCAGAGAAATCCCTTCAATTCAATCTGCAAAAATTACAGTTTTGCATGTAGTTCCAGCAAAAAGTACTGCTGCTAATATGACCGCTAAATGGGAAGAAGGCGGTAGAATTCTCGCTAATGCTATTCAAACCTTAAACTTAGATGCTAGCGAGGTTTCTTCAATTTTGCGCCAAGGCGACCCTAAAGATGTAGTTTGTCAAGTAGCTGATGAAATCGACGCCGATTTAATTGTTATGGGTTCCCGCGGACTCAAGCGGCTACAATCGATTTTATCCAACTCTGTCAGTCAATACGTTTTCCAGCTATCTTCTCGCCCCATGTTGCTAGTTAAAGATGACATTTATGTCAAAAGAATTAAGCGCATTATGGTAGCGATTGACAATTCAGATGCAGCGAAAAACTGCTTGAAATTGGCACTATTTTTGTTGCGAGACATTCAGGGCGGTGAGTTGATTTTAGCAAATATCGCTACAGATTTTGGCGGTAAAAAATCAGAAATAACTCAGGTTACTGCCGACAAAAATCCAGTTTTAGCAGCTGCGGTTGTGGAAGCTGAAAAATACGGACTCAAACCTCGTTGTTATATTAGCAGTGGCAAACCTGGTGAAGAAATTTGCCGTTTAGCCGAGGAATTGAATGTAGACTTATTATTGCTCGGTTCTCCAGACCGTCGTCCATCCATTGCTAAAAGCTTTGTTGATATTGACCGACTCATCGGTGCATCTTTGTCTGACTATGTCCGAGTCAATGCCACTTGTCCAGTACTACTAGCACGAACCATCGCTTAAGCTAGAGATTTTCCATAAGTAGGTCAACTTAATTAAACATAAAACAATGATAGTGGCGTGGCAAGCTTAAAATAGTGCATTAGCTTGACTCTTGTGGGATGGGCGTCTCGCCCGTCCGGAGCAGGCTAGAAGCTTACCCCACAAGAAATTTTATTGCAACATTTTAGCCTTGACACGCCACTACATTTGTTTACATCTACGTGTGACGTTTTTTGAGGTTGAGCTACTTACTAAATTGCTCATAAAACTTAAATACAAAAAGATATTTCACCCAGTCACCAGTCCCTTGTTATAAAATCTGCTGTAGATATTAAACAAAGCAAATTTTATTTGTACTACTGGGCACATCCATAAATAAAAACCCCTACATTATTAGTGCAGGAGTTTTTATTTTATACAAAACGTATTAAGTATCTTTTCCACCTTCGCGGCTAGCAGTTTGGATGTACAGAATTAATAAAAACACAGAGGGCACAAGTACGAACAAAATGCTCGCTACGAACCCCAGGTCATTAACTTGCATGGCAAGAAAGCCTCTCTTAAATTTCCAATCTACAACATTAGGATATCATCATCGATGACAGAGTTGGTTCAAATTTTTTACCAAAACCAAATTCAAGAGTCAGAAGTCACAATTCAGAATCAATTGCAGTCCAAAGGATGGATGTATAACCAGGTTTAGCAGCTGTACCAAATTTCAATTTAGTGGTGCTTCTAGGTAGCGAGTCCCAATTCCCATCGATTAATTCTGAATTCTGAATTGTGCATTCTTCTGGAATTAGTTAAATGCTAGCGATGCTTAATTTCACAAAACTTAAGGTTTTGTAACCACACTCACAGGGCCATTGACTAAAGTTTGACAAGCAAGACGGTAATTTTCAGGCTTTTTCTTTAATTTCCGGTTTTCTACATCTGTACGGGGGGAAAGATTCTGCTGTCCTTCCACTATCTCGACAATGCAAGTGCCACATTGACCGTAGCCACCGCAATTTGTCATCTTACCAATCAATGTATATATATCAATGTTGTTTTGAATAGCTTTGAGTCGGAGATTTGCACCATCCGCTGCTACTACTTCTTTATTTTCTTTAACAAATTTGATATTACCCATAGTTGATTCCTCCTTGACTCTCAGCTTCCCTTTCAAGGCTTAATATTGACATGGCTTGGCTCATATCTTACTTATTATAATAATTCATTACAAAATATTAATAAATGTTAAATAAGCAAACATGACATCATAAAAATAGGACAGGCATGATACCTGTCCTAATAAAAAGATTTGAATAAATCAATAAACTTACCTGAACCCTACGGCTGCTTGCCAAACGAAAGCAAGCAACAAAAAGAATACAGGAATGACTGGGAGAACATCCACCAAAGGATCGAAGATTTGGTAAGCTTCAGGCAGTTTTGCTAATAAAAGTGCTGCTTCCATGTTTGTTTAAATCCACCTATCCAACACAGCGTTAATAATTGAGAAATATCTTAACATGGTTTGGTCATTGGTAATTTAGTCATTGGTCATAGGTCATTAGTCATTAGGCATAGGGCATTGGGCATGGGGCATGGGGCAGAAAAGGCTCCAGGTGTTCCAGGGTTTCCAGGGGAAAAACTCATCTCCCTTGTTTCCCTTGTCTCCCTTGTCTCCCTTGTCTTTCTCATCACCCCATCTCCCCATCACCC
>NZ_JACKZU010000593.1:0-2835 GCF_014222165.1 Nostoc sp. 2RC | reverse complement strand
GAACTATACCTTTACCCTTTACCCTTTAACCTTTTCCCCTCTTCTGTTCCCTACACTGGTGACAATACCTTGATCTTTTCTTCTAAAGAGTTCATCAAGGACTGGAACGGCTGGATGAACTTGTCAATACCTTCAGCTAAGAGTTCATCCATGACGGTATCGAGATTGATGTTGATGTCGGGATCTTTGAGGTTTTCGATCAGCTTGTATGCTTCATCTACATCTGTTTCTATAGGATGCCTGCCGTCGGCTTCGCCAACGCCTACGTTGCAATGATCGGCACAAGCTTTGATGGTGGTTGGTGGTAGGGTGTTTACGGTATCTTTACCAATCAACTCATCGACATACATCACATCGCTGTAATTGGGGTTTTTAGTGCTGGTGCTAGCCCACAGTAGCCGTTGTACTTTGGCTCCTTTTGCTGCTAAAGCTTGCCAACGTTGGCTTTGCCCGCCGGAGGCATCGCTTTCGATGATTTTCTTGTATTCTTGGTAGGCAATCTTGGCGTTGGCGATCGCTACTTTTCCTTGAACAGCTCTGAGCTTGGCTTCGAGGTTAATATCATCAACACCTTTTTTCAACTTAGCATCTATTTTGGCGTCGATGTTGTTATCAATCCGGCTGAGGAAGAAACTGGCCACTGAAGCTATTTTGCTGATGTCTTTACCTTCCTGTAGCCGTTTTTCTAAACCCCGAATATATGCCCAAGCTGTGTTGACGTAACTTTCTACAGAAAACAGCAATGTGATGTTAACATTGATGCCTTCAGAAATAGCTTGTTCCACTGCTGGCAAACCAGCTTCAGTACCGGGAATTTTAATCATTAAATTTTCCCGCCCAATTTCTTGGAAATAGCGTCTGGCTTCGGCTATTGTTGCTTGGGTATCGTGGGCAATGGTAGGCGGTACTTCAATACTCACATAACCATCTAGGTAATTTGAGCTTTCATAAACTGGGCGTAAAATATCACAGGCACTACGAATATCTGCAAAAATCAGCGATTCGTAAATTTTGTATGTTGGTAGACCAGCTCGAACTCCGGCTTCTATGTCAGCATCATAAATGACGTTGCCTGCGATCGCTTTTTCAAAAATCGCTGGATTGGAAGTTATTCCAGCAATTCCTTGATTTTCAACCAAGTCTCGGAGTTCCCCTGATTGAATAATGTCACGGCTCAAATTATCCATCCAGATACTTTGACCGTATTGTTTAATTTCTAGTAGATGATTGGTTGCCATAACCTAGTTTTTCCCACTCCTGTATGATGTTTCCTAGTGAAGTTGGCATCCATCAATTTCTCAAACAGCTATCATTTCACATCTGTTAATTATTAGGTGTTGAATACTGTTGATTATTAACGGTGACTTCTGAATTGTGCCGTTGCCAATCACTTATCGCATCGACCAGCTGAAATAATCCTTAATTGATTTTTCAGAAGTGCTATTGTGCATCAACAATCCTAAATCACCATGATTAACCTTAAATTAATGAAATCTAAATGCATACTTGACGTTTTTTCATCCTCATTTAATGACCGTTTTGAATAAAAGACTCGACTTTAGCCACATCTTCTTTACTACCAATAATTAAAGGTGTGCGCTGATGCAATTTTTTTGGCACTACGTCTAAGATATCAACTAGTCCTGTAGTGGCACGACCGCCTGCTTGCTCGATCAAAAAGGCTAAAGGTGCGGTTTCATAAAGCAAACGCAATTTCCCTTCTGGTTTTTGAATTGTACCTGGGTAGAGAAATACACCACCTTGAACTAAAATTCTGTGGATGTCGCTCACCATTGCTCCGCTATATCGAGCGGTATAGCCTTCTGTGCGGTGAACGTAGCGGATGTATTCCCGAATTGATTCTTCCCATTGCCAGAAGTTACCCTCATTCACGCTGTAAACAGCACCGTGGTTGGGAATGCGGATATTTTCTTCTGTGAGAATAAATTCGCCTAAACTGGGGTCGAGGACAAAGGAATGAACCCCCTTACCTATAGTATAAACTAGCATTGTGCTAGGGCCATAGAGGATGTATCCGGCGGCAATTTGCTTGCGTCCGTTGGCTAACAGGTCACTTGCTTGGCGATCGCTATCAGTTCCTTCTTGTTGGCGAATAGCGAAAATGGAACCTAAGCTGAGATTGATATCAGTGTTTGATGAACCGTCAATGGGGTCGTAAAGCAGAGTATAACGCCCAATGGGGCAATTTTCTGGGATATAGTAAGGTTTTTCCATTTCCTCAGAAGCTAGCCGACAAACTAAGCCGCTTTGCTTAAATACAGAGATAAAAACATCGTTGGCATAGACATCCATTTTTTTAACGGATTCACCTTGCACGTTCACTTCCCCAGTGAATCCCAAGACACCTTCCATCAAACCAGCCCGACTCATGCGGCGCGCAACCAGTTTACCAGCCAAGGCGATACGATTCATCAGCGCACTCAAATCTTGTGCATCTGCCGAAAAACTTTGAAGTTGCTGTAAAACGTGACGTGATAAAGTTGTACAATCACGATCTAAAGCTTTGTCTGTAGCGTCGTTGAAAGACTTGTCTAAAGATTCTGGCGCTTGAGTCATTTTTGTCTTCTCCGTAGCCACTAGCTGTGAGTTGGGTTATTTGTCGCAACTTTATGGTCGCTGTCTCTATCTTAGAAAGGTAATTTGAGAACTTAGATGCGCCTTTAGACAAACTAAAGAAATGCCCAAATTACCATCTTTGATTGCAACGCCAGTATCAGCAGCACCTAAAGTGATAACTGCGATCGCTATTTGTACACTATCCAACAATGCAGCTTTGTAAAGTGGCGAGTGGGGGTATGAGGGAGAGGGGGAGAT
>NZ_JACKZU010000592.1:0-2856 GCF_014222165.1 Nostoc sp. 2RC | reverse complement strand
CGCGGGGAAATCGGGACGCGGGGACATGGAGAATTCTTTCACCGCGTCCCCGCGTCTCCCACTCTTTGCGTCTTCTTCATCTTTCTGTGTTGTCACATAAATTTCTCGCAGTTCGCCGTTTTCTAGGGTGAATTGATGGACTGGAAAGGCATCAACTAATTCATTAGAAAAAAAACAGCCCACAATGGCATTTGATGGGATATCCTCTAGGTTGCACCAACGCACGGGCAAATCTTGTAAACGTTTTTGCTGTTGTTGCCTTAATGTGGGTGACTTTTCAATAATTACATACTCTAGGGCTGTAAAAAAATCCGGGTATTGTACCTGGTAATACTTAAGGATATGCAATGCCAAGAGTCCTTGACCTGCTCCCATTTCTACCAAAGAAAAGGTTACGGGTCGCCCTAAAATTTCCCACATTTGCAAAAATTGTTCTGCAAGTAATTCGCCAAAGTCAGCGCTGAGGTTGGAAGAGGTAAAAAAATCACCACCTTGAAAACCAATTTTCACTGCATCGCTGGAATAATAGCCGTGTTCGGGGTGATATAGTGCCATATCCATGAATTCGGCGAAAGTAATTCGCTGTTGCGGACTGGTGGTAATATGATGAGCGATCGCTGCACACAGCAAAGAGTTGGAATTCATATAATTTGAGGTTTGAGATTGCGAATTAGTGGTCTATTGCATTAGTTGTGAGGGTTTTAGAGAACAAACCGCAAAGTACGCCAAGTACGCAAAGAAAGAGAAAAAGAAAAGAAGTTAAAAGGTTAATTCACTTCGCAAAATTAATGAGATAACTGGGGTGTTGACACCCGTCGAGTAAATTTGTATCTTCAAAGTATATATCTTAGACAAAAACTGTTAAGAGCGTTTTGCTGCCAAATTTGAAGTTTAGGCCTGTGAATCTCTAACAGAATATTTGGAGATAGCTATGGCAGGAGTTATTGCTAAATGGGGAAACAGTTTAGCTATTCGGATTCCCAGATCCTTAGCTGAACAAGTACACATAACCGAAGGGACAGCTATAAATTTTAGTGTGGAAGGTAACAGTATTGTCATTACACCACAAAAAAGAAAAAAATATACCCTTGATGAATTGCTTGAAGGTATGACTTGTGATAAGTTTCATCCTGAATTTGATACTGGGAATGCTGAGGGGAAAGAAGATTGGTAGTTAATCCCTACTTTCCTGACAGAGGTGATATTGTCAAATTAGAATTCAAAAATGCACAGCAGTTTACAGCTGATTCGATTCGGCGTGCATTTGCCCTTCAAGCGTCAGGAATGTCATTTGATGAAATTGCTAGGACATTAAATAATGAATTACAACAACAAGGGCGCGAGCAAATTGGCTACCGCCCTGTTCTTGTTTTATCGCCTATTAAATACAATCGAATGGCTTCTTTGGTTTTAGCTTGTCCCATAACTAGCAATCCAAAAGGACTTAGTTTTGAAGTTCCTCTTTTTGAGGGAATGCAAACAAAAGGAGTTGTGTTGTCTGACCAAATTAAAACACTAGACTGGAGAGCTAGAAAGGCAAAATTTGTTGAAAGTGTTGCAGAAGATTTAATAGAAGAAGTACAAGCAAAGCTCGAAACATTAATTTTCTGAAACAATTTTAACGATCGCCACTAACCACTCACCAAGGAAACCAGCACGCCGTTGAGGTCGCGGACGCGTGCTATTGTTTGTCCCCAAGGTTGGATTTTTGGGGGGTCTAATGGTTTGGCTCCTGCTCCGATGGCTTTGATGTAAGCGCTACCAACATCAGGAGTGATGAATGAGATTTGAATTAATGTCGGTGGTTGTGTGGCGTCGTTGGGATGAAAACCACCGGGAAATAATTTCTGTGCTTGGCTGGTGGAAGAAAAAGCCAATGTGGTGTTTCCTGTTTCGATTTCAGCCCAGATAAACTGTCCCCGATCCTCCACGGTGCGACGAACTAAACCAAATGCTTTTTCGTAAAACTCAACGGTCTTAACTACATCGTCTACCCAAATGACCGTGTAACCAAATTTCACAGTTTTTTCTCCTTGTTGAGAAGAATCAGCGCTGGTAAATATTTTTGCTACTTACAGCAGATTGCAAGGAAACTAAATCCCAAAGCCAGGTATAAATAAAGCCTGTTCTACTTCTGAATTCTGAATTCTGAATTCTCCTATAACTGTATGCCATTTGAAGGCACTGTGGCTTAACTTTCGAGAATATTACGGTCTGTTGCTAGAGTTTGGGCTGCTGTTTGCATCATTTCCATATTTGATTGCGACCAATTATGAGGCCCTTGGCAGTGATGTGCTATTAATAATCCCCATAATCCTCTAGGTATCACAATTGGAACGACGAGGTTGGCGCGAACTTGCAGACTGCGGAGAAAATCTCGGTGACAAGACTCCATTGATTCTAATTCAATATCAGCGATCGCCTTTACCCGTCCTGCCAGATATAAAGCAGCATATTCATCGTTAAAACAATCATCTGGCCCAGTGGAACCAAGAATTGAAAATTCTTCAGAACTCAACGATTCAAAAGTTACCTGTCCTTCCCACTGACCATAAAAATAATACAAAACTACGCGATCGACTTGAAGCATTTCTCTGAGTTGATTCGTCGTTTCCCTGACTAACTCATCCCGGCGTATCCTTCTGACAAGGCGAGAGAGTAATTTTTCCAAACCCTGCTCGCGGCGATTGTGGCTTTGGTTTGATTCTGAGTGAGGATGAATTTGCACGGTTTTAAAATTACGACTAAGTAAATGCTGCCGCACTTAATATAGTAATTTATTAGACCTTATTTAAATACATTTTTGTATTTATAGCAGCAATTCAATTTTAACGGAACATAATACTAGTCAAGCAC
>NZ_JACKZU010000591.1:0-2867 GCF_014222165.1 Nostoc sp. 2RC | reverse complement strand
TCCTCCCACACCTCCCACACCTCCGTCTCCTCCCACACCTCCCACACTTCCTGCTTGCCCCATGCCCAATGCCCAATGCCCAATGCCCCATGCCCCATTCCGTGCTAATATCAATTGCTCGCAAATGCAAAAAGCCGTGGCTACAGTACTCAAATCTCATCAAGTATCAACAAGGCGTAAACATTCGACGCATCCTCTACAGCGTTTGTTTGATTATGGGCATCAGTATCGTAAACAATTTTGGCTAGCGACTATTTATTCTATCCTCAATAAATTTTTTGACTTGGCTCCACCTGGGTTAATTGGTGTGGCTGTAGATGTGGTAGTCAAGCAGGAAGATTCCATAATTGCACAGTTGGGGGTACGCGATGTTTTTGCACAATTTTTGATTATTTCTTTCCTCACTGTCATCATTTGGATTTTAGAATCTGTTTTTGAGTATGCCTACGCTCGACTTTGGCGTAATTTGGCACAAAATATTCAGCATAATTTACGTTTGGATGCATATAGACATCTGCAAGAACTGGAGTTAGCTTATTTTGAAGAACGTAGCACTGGTGGTTTAATGTCCGTCCTCAGTGACGATATTAACCAATTAGAGCGATTTTTGGATGTGGGAGCAAACGATATTATTCAGGTTGCCACAACTGTGGTCATCATTGGCGGTGCTTTCTTTATATTGGCTCCTAGTGTAGCGTGGATGGCTCTATCGCCGATGCCATTTATTTTGTGGGGTTCTTTTGCTTATCAACGTTTGCTTGCACCCCGCTATGCTGATGTGCGGGAAAAGGTAGGTTTTCTCAACTCGCGGTTGGCAAATAATATCGGCGGTATTACTACTATTAAAAGTTTTACGGCTGAAGTTTATGAAGCCTATCGTTTGGAAATAGATAGTGAAGCTTATCGTCGCAGTAATGCTAAAGCAATTGCTCTTTCTGCGGCTTTTGTTCCGTTAATTCGGATGTTGATTTTGGTAGGTTTCACAGCTTTACTATTATATGGCGGTATGGCGGCGGTTTCTGGAAAAATGTCTGTGGGCACTTACAGTGTATTGGTGTTTTTAATCCAGCGCTTGTTGTGGCCTTTAACTCGATTAGGAGACACTTTTGACCAATATCAACGGGCAATGGCTTCTACTAATCGAGTGATGAATTTGTTAGATACTCCCATTGCTATCCATACAGGAAATACGCCGTTACCTGTGGATGAAGTGCGGGGTGAAGTGCAATTTAAAAATGTTTATTTTGCCTATAAAGATAGATTTCCAGTAATTAAAAATCTGTCTTTGGATGTTCCAGCCGGAAAAACCATTGCCATTGTGGGTTCTACTGGTTCTGGCAAAAGCACTTTAGTCAAACTATTGTTGCGGTTATACGAAATCCAAGCCGGAAGCATTACTGTTGATGGCATTGATTTGCAAACTTTGAATTTGCAAGATTTACGTCGCTGCATTGGGTTGGTGAGTCAAGATGTGTTTTTATTTCATGGCACTGTGGCAGAAAATATTGCTTATGGTAGTTTTAATGCCAACGAGCAAGAAATTATCACGGCGGCGAAGATAGCCGAGGCGCACGAATTTATTATTAACTTGCCGGAAGGTTATGAGACAATTGTCGGGGAAAGAGGACAAAAGTTATCTGGGGGACAACGACAAAGAATTGCCATTGCCCGCGCAGTGTTAAAAAATCCGCCGATTTTGATTTTAGATGAGGCCACCTCAGCAGTGGATAATGAAACAGAAGCGGCCATCCAGCGATCGCTAGAACGAATTACAGTAGATAGAACTACAATAGCGATCGCTCATCGTCTTTCCACCATCCGCAACGCTGATTGCATTTATGTCATGGAACATGGCAAATTAGTAGAATCCGGAACCCATGAACAATTGCTAGAGCAAAACGGCATTTATTCCAGCCTCTGGCGCGTACAAAGTGGCTTGCGATAAATATCACTGACCTTTGGTCGAGGCAATAGGCAACAGGCAACAGGCAACAGTAAAGATTTTTGGTGAAATGCGGAAATTTTTGTTTTTTCCCTCGACTAACCAATGGGTCAAAAGCCCCGCCCCAAGGGGGCGGCATTCGGCGGGGTTGAAATCCCCTTACTAGCCTTGCTTATTCCCTATTCCCTATTCCCTTTAACTATTTTTTGCCTCTTAATTACGAATTACAAATTAATTATGATCTTTGGTAATCCTCAACCCCAAACAGCAGACAACAAATGGCGTCGCCAGCTAGATAAGTTTGTCAAAGCAAATCAACAAGAATTGGCAGCGCTGTTTTGGGGATTATGGTTAGCAAATGGTGATAGCCAAGGTACTGTTGGCATTGATTTGCAACCTACACCGCATTTTGTTTATTGTCCCAAAGAACAGATAGAAAACTTAAATAATAAAGTTGAAAATCGACTGCAAGAAATTTTGGGAATTATCGACAATCATCAACCAGAAGTGGAAGTTGTGATGATTGGTATTGGTAAGGGTGAAATTAAGTTAATTCAGTTTGCACCAGAACCACCACCACCAATTTGTTTTGAGCAAGTTGGTAAAAATGTGGATGAATTATTGGAATTGTTGGAACAGCGAATGAGTGAAGAAAGTTTTTGAATACAGTTTTGAGAGTTTTAAGGAACGTAGCCGCTCTGCGTCTACGTTCTCTTAACCCTCAAAATTAATGCGACAAACCACTAATAATTCATCACATTAGTTATGAGGGCTTATAGATACCCGACTTCTTTAAAAAATCAGGTATCTGAATTTAGCTAATTTGCAATCTTGATGTTAGCTAAACCACACTAGCAACAAAAACAAAATCATTGGCAGTAAGGCTAGTGGAGGTAATTCCCACTAACAAAGCCAACTCTGTATT
>NZ_JACKZU010000590.1:0-2875 GCF_014222165.1 Nostoc sp. 2RC | reverse complement strand
CCTTTCCCCTTTCCCCTTTACCCTTTCACCTTTCCCCTTTCCCCTTTCCCCTTTACCCTTTAACCTAACCGTATTGGCAGGGGGCAGGGGAGAATAATAACTCCCCAGTCAACAGTCAACACTCAACCACTATTTACTGTTGTTTATTTTTTCGAGTTACCCCCAGCCCTTTTGAATATTAAAAAATACAAAATTCTTGAATTCCAAAAAGGTTTCTTCTCCTACTCCCTAGTTTCCATTGTCAACACAGTTGATGGGTCAAAAATTTCACAACCCAGATAGAAAATCTTTCTTTCCCAGTCATCACTCAACCGTCAACAGTCAACACTCAATACTATATTTCAAGCCAGAGATGAAGTTTTATGTTTGATTGTTAGGTTTCCTTTATTAACTAACCAATGCAACCTCAACAAGAGGTTAAAAACAATGGCTTTTGTAATTACTCTCACCAAGGTGAGGGCTAGTCAATAACTGAGTTACGTCAGTTGTACTTTTTTAAATATGGAACAACTAATACTCTTAAATTTGAGTATTGTTAAGTGCAGAATATCAATAAATTTACATATATATAAGAATGAGGATACCTCGGTTTCTCAAGCCCAGATATCCCCTTGCAACATAACCTAACAGTAACTAAACTGTTATCTACATTTTAGTAGCTAATTTTGTTTATTCAAATACATCTTAAGGAGATTTATATATTCTTTCTTAAGTAGGATGAAAATGTAATGGAATTATAAAGATAATGGTTGAATTGCAAATAATATATATTAACGCATAATATCCCGCTTATACTGTACAAAGCAGATGCATAAACGCTGTGTAATGCACCTGCTTTGTACTTTCTAAGACAACCGAGGAACAGTAGATTTTTCTAAAGTTGCCACTAATCTGACGCGAAATTCTTCTTCAAACACTCCTTTTTTGTAATCTAAACTCCAGAGTTCCAAGGCACAATCATCATTCAATTGAGATGGGAAAATCAAGAGATTGACTTGCCGAAATTGGGGATAATATTCACATTCTACGTGAGCGATCGCGCCAATTTGTCGTCGATCTAATGCCACAGCTAACCTTAAGATGGCACTCAATTGACTGACTATTTGTCGCCGATCTTTAGTCAGCAAACTCTGATAATTTTCATGTTTTTTCTTGGGGGGCGATTTGCGATGATAACGCGCTAAATTGGCAATGATTTCAATCTCAGTTTCTGTATAACCGAGTAATTCACCATTGCGAATGAGATAGTAGGAGTGCTTGTGGTGAGAGGAATGGCTGATGTAATGACCGCAGTTGTGTAATATTGCAGCTGCCCAAAGTAATTGTCGCTCATCCGCTCCCCAATGGTGTAAAGTACCTTGCATTTGATCGAATAAACTTTGGGCAAATTTAGCAACGCGATCGCTATGTTCTAAATTAATGTGGTACTTGTTAGCAAGCTTGAGAACATTGCGTTCCCGAACTGAACTTTGGTAGCGCAGTTTATCTTCAATGAAACCGTGAGAAAGCATCCAGTCCACAATTACGCCTTCCCTCAAAGAACGTTCGCAGACTGTAACTGATTCAATATCCAAAAGGGTCATGGCTTCCTGTAAAATTACTGCCCCAGCAAGTATCACTTCTGACCGTTTCTCTGGCATTCCTGGGATAGTAGCCCTTTCGGCATTACTTAATTTCCGCAACCGATTTACCAACTCCCGTAAGTCTTTAAGAGTGAATTGGTAGCCATTGAGAGTAGAAGGAATAGCACCAGACTTTTCCCGTGCATGAACCATCGCCAGAGTTTCAATGGTGCCAGCTGTACCCACCAAACGCACAGATTCTCCCAACTCCAGATTTGCTTGTACTTCTTCTACAGAACGTTCCAACATTCCCCGTGCGTAAGCTTGGAGATATTGAAACTCAGCGTTGCTAATGGGATCGGTGGTAATTAACTCGCCAGTCAATCGCACTGCACCCACTTTGGTACTAGTGAGGGTACGGGGTTCGTGACTGTCCCCTAAAATTAACTCAGTGGAACCGCCACCAATATCAATAATTATGTGGGGTTGGTTGTGAAATTCCATCCCCGACAGTACACCAAGGTAAATTCGTCGCGCTTCTTCTTGACCAGAAATCAAGTCAACGCTTAAACCCAACTCTGCTTCTATAGCGTGCAAGAAATCTTTACCATTGGGGGCTTCGCGCACAGCACTAGTGGCCACAGCAATGATTGTTTCGGCATTCATTGTTTTAGCAACTTCTTGGAAGCGTCCTAAAGCAGCGATCGCCTTTCTAACGATCTCCGGTTTAAGTTCCCCTGTGGCAAGATTGCGATCGCCTAATCTGACGGTTTCCTTTTCTCTGGCAATAATGCTGAAAGCCGGTAGTGTGGGATCGATTCTTACCACTACCATGTGTAGAGAATTTGTCCCCAAGTCTATGGCAGCAATAATCGGGTGTTGGTCAACTGGTTGAGTTGGAACACTCTCCCAGCTAGCCGAAACTAAATTCTGCATCTAGTTTTCTCTCTGTATTAATGATGGCAAACGGTGGCATGTCGGGGTAGCTTGCACTGGTATTTATTACAACACACTTGCTCAAATTCAGTTCCGAGTTTGGAGTAAACAAGTGAAATTACTCACTCAGCAATGAATTACTCAGTTTGGTCAAGATTAACTGAGCTAAGTATATTCACCCTACTGGTTACAATTTCAGTGACTACTTAAAGGACTTTAAAGTTGCCACTTCTAGTTATGTTTTTACAAATAACAAATAACGTTATTCTATAGATGTAAAGATGTATGAATTAGGGCATGGGGCATTGGGCAAGCAGGAAGTGTGGGAGGGGTGGGAGGTGTGGGAGGATGAGGAAGAAATCTTTCCCCCCACACTC
>NZ_JACKZU010000589.1:0-2896 GCF_014222165.1 Nostoc sp. 2RC | reverse complement strand
CTCCCACACCTCCCACACTTCCTAGAAAGCCCCTTTCCCCTTCCCCTTTCCCCATACCCAATGACAGGATGACGCTGGCTGAACAAGCGATTAAACTATGGATAATATCAAATGTTGCTTTTAGCACCTCTTACATAAATTTAATTGCATTGTTAAATCTAACATCTCATTCTGTTATATCTAATACTAATTATGTCAGTGTATCAAGGAAGTTGTGGGGAGACCGCCGATGTGATAATTGGCGTTCACAACCAAGAAAACGCCGAATCACCAGCAAATTCCGCTCCTGTAGGCGCTCTTGCCACAAGACAAGGAACTTTTTCTACGTTTCTTGCTCCCTTGACTCAAGATACTTTTAAACAGGTTGTTAAGGATGTCGAGCAAAAATTACAAATTGTGCATCAAACCCTATCCATGCTGGATTCTCAGGGGTTTGAAAACATCTTGCAAGAAATGTTGCATTCGATTACCTTAAAAACCGGGGAATTACTGGGGGCTGACCGGACGACAATATTTTTATTAGATGAGGAAAAACAAGAACTCTGGTCAATTGTAGCTGAGGGGGAGGGCGATCGCTCTTTAGAAATTCGCATCCCCGCCAATAAAGGTATTGGTGGTGAGGTGGCTACTTTTAAGCAAGTTATCAATATTCCCTTTGATTTTTATGACGATCCGCGATCGCATTTTGCCCAAGCACAGGAAAAAAGAACTGGCTATCGCACTTATACAATGCTGGCTTTGCCGTTATTAAACGAACACGGGCAATTAGTAGCAGTAGTACAATTACTGAATAAATTAAAATCTGGTAGTAATCCCAATGCCCCGCTTGCAGAGCGCATTGATACCAATGGTTTTATCTGTGCTGACGAACAGTTATTTCAAGAATTCGCTCCTTCGATTCGACTGATTTTAGAATCATCCCGCTCTTTTTATGTAGCTACGCAAAAACAAAGAGCAGTGGCGGCGTTGATGAAAGCCATCAAGTCGCTTTCTCAAAGCAGTCTCGATTTAGAAGATACCCTCAAGCGGGTAATGGATGAAGCAAAGGAATTAATGAATGCCGATCGCAGTACGCTATGGTTAATAGACCGCGATGGTCATGAATTGTGGACAAAAATCACTCAAGATGACGGTTCTACTAAGGAGTTACGCGTCCCCATCGGTAAAGGATTTGCAGGGATAGTAGCCGCATCCGGTAAAAAGTTGAATATTGCCTTTGATTTATACGACGATCCCGACTCGGAGACAGCCAAACAACTCGACCAGCAAAATGGCTATCGCACCTGTAGTTTACTTTGTATGCCAGTATTTAACGCCGACCAAGAATTAATCGGTGTTACCCAATTAGTAAATAAAAAGAAATCAGGGGATTTTCCGGCTTACGATCCTGCTTTTTGGCCGAAGGCTCCCGAATGCTTCCAAGCTAGTTTTGACCGCAATGATGAAGAGTTCATGGAAGCTTTTAATATTCAAGCGGGAGTAGCATTACACAACGCTCAGTTGTTTGCTACCGTCAAGCAACAAGAACAAATGCAACGAGACATTCTCCGCAGTCTTTCCAATGGAGTAGTTTCTACTGATAAATCTGGGTTAATTATCGCCGCCAATGAAAGCGCTAAACGTTTGCTGGGATTAGAACCAGAAGACCGTTTAGAAGGTAAATCAGTCAATGATGTCATCGCCATTAAAGAAAGCGACTTTAGCAAGTGGTGTCAGGATGCTTTACATGGAACTGACTCGAAACGCCGCCAGCAGTATTATCCCGATCGCACTCTTATAAGTGCTGGTACTGAACAGCATAGTATTAATTTATCGATTAATACCATTGCTGATGCCACCGACCACGAACAAGTGCGGGGGGCGCTGGTGGTGATGGAAGATATCAGTGATGAAAAGCGGCTCAAAAGTACCATGTACCGCTACATGACCCAGGAATTGGCAGAAGAATTGCTAAAGTTGGATGACGCTAAACTAGGAGGCGATCGTAAAGAAGTTTCTATTTTATTTTCGGATATTCGCGGCTACACCACTTTGACAGAAAATCTAGAAGCAGAAGAAGTGGTGAGTATGCTCAATGAATATTTTGAATCAATGGTGGAGGCAGTTTTTAAACATAAAGGTACCCTTGATAAATACATCGGCGATGCCATTATGGCTGTTTTTGGTTCTCCTTTACCTTTAGAAGAACATGCTTGGATGGCGGTGCAAACATCTTTAGAAATGCGCCAACGCTTGTATGATTTTAATCAACGTCGCCACGTACTTAATAAACCCAGAATCAACATTGGTATTGGTATCAATTCCGATACAGTTATTAGTGGAAATATCGGCTCTAGTAAACGAATGGAATTTACAGCCATTGGTGATGGTGTAAATCTCGGCTCTCGATTAGAAAGTGTTAGTAAACAGTATGGTTGCGATATTATTATTAGCCATAACACTTTTAAACCATGCCAAGAAAATATTTGGGCCAGAGAACTCGATTACATTCGCGTCAAAGGCAGAAATGAGCCAGTATCTATATATGAATTGGTGGGTTTGCGTTCCGATCCCATTAGTGGCGAAAAACTACAAGTGATTGAGCATTATCATAAAGGACGCGAATATTACCTCAAACGTGATTTTAATCGTGCTAGAGCCGAATTTGCCTTAGTTTTAGCAGCAGATAACCAAGATAAAGCCGCCATGTTACATCTGTTGCGTTGTCAGCACTGGTTACAAGCACCCCCGACAGAGTCAGATTGGGATGAAGGAGTTTGGACGTTTCAGGAAAAATAGACCTCTTGCAATCAATTGCTTTTTGGACTCTTGTGGTCAAAGGGATGCATCTTTATTGGGGAAAGGAAAAATACCAAACCTTTCCCCCTCTTCCCCTTATCCCCAGAGGGGGCCCCCC